>JAISKE010000020.1 GCA_031261045.1 Mycoplasmataceae bacterium
CTATTCTCAATTGGTTTTTATTTATAAAGTTTTAATTCATTTTAAAAAATGAGCTGTTTATGATTCTGATCTTATCACATTTGAACGAAGCACGGGTTTTACTTACAATTTGTATGATATTTTCCAACAAAATCAATATTTAATTGAAACTTATTCTAGAACTAAATTTTGAAAATCTCACCAACAGTTTATTGAGTTTTTAATGATCATGTTTATCTTAACTATTTTTCTACCAAGAATTTTTATTCAATACAATAGCAAAGAGATTAACCATATTGCTGTAGAGAAAGCTAGAAATTGATTAGAAAAATATATTCCTAGTTGAAAATCTAATAAATGATTGAAAACTAGTTTAATACTAACCCCAAAAATGTCAGCTTATTTAACTAAATTTAAATTTAAAAATAAATACGTTTCAACAGCTCTTAAGAATAAGGTGTTCTAACATGGTAGACAATCTTCAAGGTGTTAACATCCCAAAGCCGGAAGCACCGCGAGCACGTTATTTATTGGCTAAAGCATGACAGAGGATCTGCGCAAGAATTATTGATGCAATTATTGTGTTAGCACTATCGTTTGCTTTTGGTGCATTGATATTGGCCACTACAAAGGACGGTTTAAAAGATCCTTTCAGTATTAAACAAACTTGAAGATACTTTGCAACATCTTTAATATCAACCATAATTTTTATATCCTATTTCTTATTATTGCCATATTTTACCAAAGGTAAGACGCTCGGACTCATGATGTTTAAACTAAGAATTTATAATTTAATTGGTACTAAAAACTTCTTTGTTAATTTAATGAAACGTGAATTTTTTTTATGAATGGTAATTGCTATTAGTAATATTATCCTAGGTATCACTTTATGAGCCAAAGGTCAACCAGGAGCGAACAACTTATTAAATAATTTATTAAAGCTACAAGGGGATAAAAGCGATCCACTAGTTGCGATGTTCTTTACATTTTACGCTGTTGGTGGTCTAATGTTAATCATTTGTATGATTCATATGTGTATCTTTAATAAGAAACGTTGTTTTATTGATCGAGTGAGTGATACCGTAGTGATTAAAATGGTTGATGTATCTAGTCAAGACCCAAGTGCTAGTCTTAATAGCGGTGTGAAGAAATCTAAACGTAATTATGGTTTACCTGGAGAAATTATTGGTAGCCCATCCGATGAAATAGACGGCTTGTAAATATTAGGCTGTTATAATAATTCACCATGCTTAATTTAAGTAAATTAAATAAGAATCAAAAAGACGCAGTAACAAGTAAAGATGGCCCACTATTAATTGTAGCAGGAGCAGGAACTGGTAAAACCAGAGTACTTACTTGGCGTGTTGCTTATTTAGTTAAAGAATTAGGTTACAACCCAAGTCGAATTCTAGCAATCACTTTTACAAATAAAGCGGCTGATGAAATGCGTTCACGATTAAACGAAATGCTAAGCGAAAGCCACGCTTCATGAATCGGTACCTATCATTCCACATGTTTAAAAATACTAAAAGAAGATATTGGTGTGTTAAATCGTTCTAATAAGTTTGAAGTATTAGCAACTGACGCTGATAAAAATACACTTTTAAGGGAAATTTATAAAGCTGGGCAAATATCCACTCGAGAAATTAAATACAAAAAAGCTCTAGCTATTATTAGCAAGATCAAAACAAATAATTTAGATATCTACAACATATCTGATCGCAAGCAATTAGAACAATTAGAAATTTATAGATTTGAAGAATTGCCAAGTATTCGTTACATTTACAAGCATTACTCGCAGAGAATGCTTGATGCTAATAAACTTGATTTCGACGATCTTTTAATTTTAGCACATAAGATATTAAGTGAATTTCCAACGCTGAGAGAGAAATGACAGAAGCGATTTGATTACGTATTAGTTGATGAGTTCCAAGACACCAATCAAATGCAATATGAAATATTAACAATGCTGGTTAATCCACAATTAAACAATGTATTTGTAGTGGGCGACCCAGACCAGACAATTTATACTTGACGAGGAGCTTATCCTAATATTTTTAAAGATTTTCTTCATACTTATCCACATAATCGAATTATTGTATTGGATACTAATTATCGATCAACACCAAATATTTTGCATGTAGCTAATAAACTAATTTCGCATAACATGGAAAGAATCAAAAAAAATTTAGTGACTGATAATCCCGAGGGACTACAAGTAACTATTTTTGGTGGAGAATCAGCTTACGATGAATCTAATTTTGTAGTCCACCAAATTCTTAAAGCTATTAAAAATAAAGATTGCGCTTATAAAGATATGGTTATCCTATATCGTGCTCGCCAACAATCAAGAGCAATTGAACAAGAATTAATTAATAATCAAGTTCCGTACTATGTATATGGTGGAACTAGATTCTATGAACGTATGGAAATTATGGATTTGATTGGTTATCTGAAAGTAATTGCTAATCCTAACGATGAATTAGCTTTAAAAAGAATTATTAATGTTCCAGCTCGTTTGATTGGCGAGAGTACGGTTGATCGAATTAGCGAATATACTAGAACACGTAAACAAACATTTTTACAAAGCTTATACGATTCCAACAATCCTGATATTAGCGTACCTTGAGAACCTGCAAAAATAACAAAATTCCTAACCCTAATTGACAACCTAACTGAGGCTAGCAAGAAATTAAGTATTGTAAACACTTTAGAATTAGTAATCAAAGATACAAACTATTTAGAATACTTACAATCTTACGACGGATTTGAGGATCGTCAAGGCTATATTGACGAATTAAAGGCATCAATTAGTGAATTTGAATTAAAACATCCTGGTGCTGGTATCTATGATTACTTACACGAGATTGCCTTGTACACCAATAAGGAAGAAGATAAAGATGTTAAATTGGATAAAGTTATTTTAATGACGGTACATGCTGCTAAAGGGACTGAATATAAATACGTCTTTGTTATGGGTATGATTGATGGAATTTTTCCTTCCATCCATAATTTTGAATGCGACATTGAAGAAGAACGCCGAGTAGCTTATGTGGCAATTACTAGGGCTAAAGAACATCTATTCTTGTCTTACAACACGGGTAGTTCTTCTAACTATTGTAAAACGGCTATCGCTTCACGTTTTATTAAAGAGATTGGCAAAGAACATGTACATTTTGAATTTCCTAAGACAGTTAGTATTAGTAATAAAGATTTAGATTGATTTGATTCACAGAAAGAAGTTGATTTTAGTGACAACTATCATGAAAAGAATATTGATTTTCATATCGGCGACACAATTGTACACACCGTTTATGGCTTGGGTGCTGTTATTGGAATTGATAAAGATATGATTGATGTGGTGTTCAAAAACCCACACGGCAAGAAACGCTTAATGAAAAATCATAAATCAATTAAACGAATGTTAAATTAAATATTGATAACCAAGCAAAATGGCATTATCTACTATTGTAGCACCAGATATTTTATCGATTAATTCTAATTCCCTAGCTTTCCCACCAGTGATGATAAAATGTGTCATACCATAATGTTTCTTGCAGTAATTAATAATTCCAGTTATAAAACCGTTGGCCATATAAGCCGCACCAGAAGTTAACGCCTCAATAGTATTGCTACCGAACTTAAAAGATTGTTTCATCTTCATATTAGTTTGTCTTAACATAGATGTTGATAAATGTAATTTTTCAATTCCTGTAATTATTGGTGGAGCAATAATTGCGCCGTGCATCGTTTTATTATCCACAGCCACAGCATAAGAAGCAGTACCAAAACAAATACCAGCACCTTTATGAACGGTCTTTTTAATAAACAATGCTAGGCTTAAAATATCTGTGCCAATTTCGGATTGATTAAATTTAGATAAATTAAATTCTGCTTTAAAATTAGTAACTTTAATCTTTTGAGGGTTAACTTTAGTTAATTTAAACAAATCATTTGAAAGCTTCTTGTTTATTGAAGGGACTACTGAACCAATATAAATTTGACTAATTTGTAATTTAGATAATGATTTATTTAATTGGTAATGATGAGTCGGGGTTATAAATACTCTTTTAAGTTTTTTATTAATAAATATACCTAACTTAATGTTGGTATTACCCACGTCAACAATTAAAATAGACATTATTTATTCCTTTGAGCAATCATTCTTTTTTGTCTGACTAACTCTTTAATATTGGTAGAAGAAACTTTATTTAATTTTGCATCAGTAATAAATAGAACTGTTTCAATACGTTTATCACCAATACGTAGGTTCTGGGCAATATTAATTTCATAAGCTGTATCTTTAGAATCTCTAATGGATCGTACAATATATCCGCATTTTAATTTCTTTGCTAAATCGATAGTCATTGTGTTGTTGATCACTACTTTAACATTACTTAAATGCAAATGAGATACAACTTTACTAATTTTGGCAAAACGAATTCTTATATTTTGACTTTCTTTTTTATCAACGTTATGTGAAACGGCTACGTACAGCTTATCAAAGAGTTTGCTGGCTCTTTTAATGATATCGATGTGACCTTGATGAATGGGGTCAAAGGTTCCTGGGAATAGGGCAATTTTGTTCATGTTATGACTTATTTTTAAGTTTAATAATTATATAATAATTAAAATTATCAAAAGAGGTATATCACATGAGCTTAATTGATTCATTAAAAGAGAAGTTATCACGCAGCAACATTAAACCTAGAATAGTTTATGCTGAAGGTTGGAATCCTAACATTCAAAATGCTGCTATTGAGGTGGCTAGTAACAACACCGTAGTACCGATTTTAATTTTTCATAAAGCAAGTGAAATACCAACAGGATTAACACTTAAGCATATTGTCATTGACCGCGACGATTTATCTAAATATGCTAATTTACTTTTTGAATTAAGAAAAGCTAAGGGGATGACTCTAGAACAATCTAAAGAATTAGTTAAGCAACCCAATTATCTAGCGACTCTAATGGTGAAATCCAACGACGCTGATGGTGAAATATGTGGGATTGACTACACGACTAAAGACACTTTAAAACCAGCATTACAAATTATTAAAACTGCGCCTGGTGCTAAATTAGTTACCAGCGCATTTGTGATGGAAAAAGGTGAAGAGCAGTATGTTATGGGCGACTGCGCCATCAATATTTATCCAACTAGTGAAGAACTAGCTAACATTACTAAAATGATTTCATTATTTGCTAAAGAAACTGTAGGTTTTGGCGAAGTTAGAACCGCGATGCTAAGTTATTCTACAGTGGGTTCTGGCGCTGGTGAATCGGTTGATAAAGTACGAGCAGCTTACGATTTAGTTAAAAATGATGAACAACTTAAAGACAACAATATTAAAGTTTTCGGTGAGATGCAATTTGATGCCGCTTTTGTACCTTCAGTCATGATTAAAAAAGCTAAAGGAATCTCCTGAAAACAAACCGCTAACACTTTTGTATTCCCTAACATTGATGCCGGTAACATTGGTTATAAAATTGCACAGCGTATGGGACAATTTCAAGCGGTAGGTCCAGTATTAATTGGATTAGCACTACCAGTAAATGATTTAAGCCGTGGGGCTTCTCAAGACGATGTTGTAGGCTTATCTTACATCACTGGGAATCAAGCTTTATCTAACAAAAGGTAATTATTTTAAAATAAAAAAGTAAATTGACCTTCGGTCCTGCTATTTATAGGTAGGGAGGTTAATTATGAAATATAATGACAAAAGAAAGCGATTGGATGTGCAAGTGGGTAAAATATACAATAAAAAACACTATGAAGTAACTAAGCATCTATTCCTGGGCCGAAACAACCTAATATTCTTAAACTAATATTAAAACGATTAAATCAAATTGATAAACGATTAGATGGAATTGATGGTCGACTTGATGGAATAGATGCACGTCTGGATCGTAACAATGGTCTGGCTCACTTATAGGCATAATAGTTATAGCATAAATATTGGGAGCAAATTATTTATCGTAAACGAGAGGGTCGCACGGGGCTTTTTGGTTCGACAGTATCAATATTAAACTTGGGGTTATTGACATCTCATTTAATAATGTGAATGTCTTCCTCGAATTCTTGACGTGTTTGATAGTTTGCCCCACCGCCACCGAAGCGACGGCGTCCAGAACCACCAGCAGCCCCACCATTTCATTTATTTCTCATGAGGGTAGCCCACAAGTCCTCGAACTTAATCGACCACGTCCTGACGAAGTCCTCGGCGGTTATGCCTTCGTTTACGTAATCGAGGTTAATCGAGCCAAA
>JAISKE010000056.1 GCA_031261045.1 Mycoplasmataceae bacterium
CAAAAAGCTTGTTACTTTAATTTATCTTTAGCGATATTAATAATATCTTTAGATAATTTTCCGTTTACTTTACTGATGATTGTTTCCAAGTCGTTATTAGCTGGAACGACAATATTTGGTTTAGCATCATCGAATAATTCACCAGAGACCAATTCTTCTTTATCAGTTAGGTTAGATAACGAAACACCAACCAAGCGGACACTCTTGTCAAAAAAGGACGCTTGATATAGATTAATAACGTTCATAAAAATCTTGTCAAAATCTTTAGTTGTTTCGTTTAAAGAGAAGGATTTGTTATGCAATTTCATGTCGGGAGTTTTAATCGATACTGAAATCGTTTTGCAATTCAATTTATGACGTTGTAATCGACGGACAACTTCATGGGTTAATTCCAACAGTTTATCTTTAATCTCTTCATAGCTAGAAGTATCGTTCAAAAACGTTTCACTGGCGCCAATCGATTTTGGTTGGTTGTGGGAATAGTCTAATTGGTCTTCTCCATGACCATTAGCGTGGTAATAATGAACGATTCAGTTTTTATCTAGTAATTTCTCTAATAATGCTTTATTAGTATCCTTAGCAACGTCCCCAATGGTCCGAATTCCGTGTTCTTCCAGTAGGACGGCAGAGTTTTTACCAACTCACAACATATTTTCCACCGGTTGAGGTCATAATTTCTCTTTAATTTCTGACAATCACATGGTAGTAATTCCAAGTGGCTTTTTATAGTCACTTCCCATCTTCGCTAAGAACTTATTATTGGCCACTCCAATTGAACATTTTAAACCGGTCTCTTTTTTGATGGCTGTTTGGATTTGTTCTGCTATTTTTACTGCCATCAAATTATTTTTGGTAAGACTAGTAATGTCAACATAACATTCGTCAATGGAAGCAATCTCAATATTGTTGGTAAATTTCTCAGCAATTGTTTGTAAAAAGCGATCAGCATATGTTTGATACAAATTAAAATGCGGGATCGCAATAATTACTCTAGGGCATAATCGTTTAGCCATATAAATTGGCATTGCGGCTTTAATCCCAAATGAACGTGCTAAATAATTTGCTGAAGCTACGACTGAACGTTTAGTTTTTCCAGAGACAATGATTGGCTTATTTCGATACTGCGGAAATTCTGCTTCTTCAACAGAAGCAAAATAGGAATTCATATCAACGTGTAAAATGTAACGCATTATTTTTTATCCATATACAAAAGATATTCGGTGTTTTGTAGTTTGTTTCCTTTAATTGGTGATGGAATAACCCCAGTGATATGATAATGCAATGCTAAAGCATACTGCGTTACTTTATGAATTGCCTTCTCTTCTAATTTGGAATTTTTAACTTTGCCTTTATTTAATTCATTTGGTGACAGTTCAAATTCTGGTTTAATCAAGAAAACACATCGGTAGGGATAAGAAATTAGTTTATCTAGTTTATCCATCAGTTTGGTTAATGAAATAAAAGATATATCTGCCACCACAATATCGATTTTTTCAGGGATATCTTTATTAGTTAAATCTTTAAAGTGAGTTTTTTCTAACGAAATAACATTGGAGTTCTTTTTTAACGAATGATGTAATTGATCAGTTCCAACATCTATAGCATAGACTAATTTAGCTCCATGTAATAAACTAATTTCGGTAAAACCACCAGTAGAAGCGCCAACATCTAATACAACTTCATTATGAAAATCAATCTTTCATTCATTAATTGCTGCTAGTAATTTATAAGCACCGCGAGAAACATATTCTTGAACTTTTACTTTAGTAATAACATCCTGTTCTTTAACTTCATAACTAGGTTTATCAACGGTTTTGTTATTTACTAATATCAAATTATTAACAATCGCATTTTTAGCCTTGTTACGAGTTTCATATCAACTATTATCAACCAAGTATTGGTCAAGTCTTTTTGTCATTTATACATATTATCTATATTTTTTTAATGTATAATTTTTTCATTACAGGACGAATATGGAACAAAATATATACAATAACGAACAAACCTATAATCAACCAACACAACCCGCACAACAAGGACGTAAATTTAATACTAATCAAATGTCTTTATTGTCTCGAGCAATGTTGGCGGCTGGAGTTGGTTTTATTTTAATTGCTTTAGTTGGTTTAGGTTTCTTTTACTTAATGCTTAACACACCAGTAGACATTACATTAATGTGGGTTCTAAGCATTATTTTAATCATTGTTGCGATGATCTTGTCAATGGTCATGACTTATAAACTACAAACCGCTTCTAAAGCACTAGTATTTAGTGTCTGAGCGGTTTATATAATTGCGGAAGGCATTGGCTTCGGTATCCTATTTGCGGCATTCTACGTGCAATTTACGGCTTCTAAGGCGATTTCTTACTTACTATTAATCTTCGCAGCTGGTGGATTATCATTTTTAATTTGTGCTTTGATTGGTAAGAAGATGTCTCTACGTGCTACGATTGCTTTAGGCAAATGAGTTTGATATATGTCACTTGGTTTTATGGCTATCATGTTTGTGACCTTTTTAGCGACTATCATCGTTTCTTTTACAACTAGTGGTGGGTTTATGGGGTCTGGCCTTTGATTAATGATTGTCGGCCTATCTACGATCTTATTCTTCCTATATATGGTTTGAGACATGGCAATGATTTCCAAAATGCAAAGCTTTATGCAAATTAATGACAGCAAGTTTGCTTTTAATCTAGTAATGTTCTTTGGTTGAAGACTATTGGTTGACTTAGTTGGTTTAGTTTGAAATATTGCATTATTAGTCTTAAGATTCGCTAGATAATTACGTTTATTTTAAAATAAAGAAGTTTTTTGAAGATTTCATTGCTATTTATATAGTAGGGAGGTCTCTTATGAAAGAACGTAATTATACTAGTGCTAATCGTGGTAGCTATGCGGAAACCTTAATTGATCGTACCTGTCAGTATTATCGAACTAATCATATAGCCATGATTGAGAAGCGAGAAGTACCTATTAAAATTTTAAAGCGTATTAATGAAAGCACCATCATCGGTAGATTAATGTCAAAGTCATTTGTTGATTACTTTGGATGTTATCATGTTAAACATTTTGAATTTGAAGTTAAGCAAACCAACGACTATAACTTTTCGCTTGATATGATTAAACCGCATCAACTTAGATATCTTATTGAATGCGTACATTATGGTGTGGAATCATTTGTGGTGGTTTACTTTAGTGCTTATGATCAATTCTACAAAGTAACCACGATTTGGATTATGGAATGATTAAAGCATAATAAAACGAAAACTATCAAGCATGACATTATCGAAAAAGAATGGCAATTATTAGAAATTAAATATCCTGGTATTGTTGGTTTGATATAAAAACACCACCGGTTTTCTCCGATGGTATTTTCTTTCTTAGTTAAACTTAATTATTTTAAGTTTTTGCTAATGAAGCTAGCTAATTCAAACATAGTAACTTGACTCTTGCCTTTGAATAAAGGTTTAAGTTTAGCATCTGCATTAATATTACGTTTATTCTTCTTGTCTTGAAGGCCGTGTTTCTTAATGTATTCTCATGTTTTCTTAATCGCAGCAGATCTTGCTAAAGGTTTACTTCCAACGATTTCAGCAAGAATTGCTGACGGTTGAAGGGGCTTTGTAAGCGCTGGGTTTAATTTTCGTGCCATTTTATTTTTCTCCTATGAACTATATTATATGTCTTCTCTCATTATATTCTTAAAAATGTGAGGGAAGTAAAAAGCCTGCGCCAACGCGTAGGCTTTTTAAATTGATGGGTGAAATTAGTTATTTGCAATGCCTTTGATACCTTTAGTAACAGAAAATTTAACAACACGTTTTGCAGGTATCTTAATCTCTTTACCAGTTTTTGGATTACGTCCCATACGCGCTTTAGTTTGCACTAATTTTAATTTACCAATATCTAACATTTTAAAAGCGCCGTTATTTCTAACTTCTTTAATTGCTAAGCTGTTGAAGTCTTCTAATAATTTAATAATCTGAATCTTTTTAAGATCTTTGTTACTATCAGCTAGTTTATCAATGATTTGATTTTTGGTTAATGTTTTAGGCATGAGACACTCCGTTAAAATGTGGATATATATTATATGAATTAATAAAAAGCGTTAAAAAAAGATGACGTGTGTCATCTTTAGTTAAATTTGTAGTTTTAATTCTTTGGTTCATCTGGTTTTGGTTCTTGACCAGCACCTTTAGAGAATTGCTGCGCCATTTGATCGAAAGCATCTAGTTTAGTCTTAAGCTCATCTCACTTTTCATCTTTCAATAATTGTTTAAGCTCATTGATTTCTTTCTCAGCTTTCTCTCTTTGATCAGCCGGCATGGCTTTAGCTTTTTCATCCTTCATCGAAGTTTCAAATTGATGGATTAAAGATTCTGCACGGTAACGAACTTCGGCTTGAGATTTAACTTTCTCATCTTTATCTTTATTCTCTTCAGCTTCTTTTACCATTTTGTTAATTTCATCTTCACTTAAGTTAGTTGAACCCTTAATGGTAATCGTACTTTCTTTATTAGTTTTTAAATCTTTCGCAGTGACATTCATAATCCCATTAGCGTCGATGTTAAAAGTAATTTCAATTTGTGGCACCCCACGGGGAGCCGCATCAATCCCACTTAAAGTAAAGTTACCTAATGATTTGTTATCTTTAGCCATTGGTCTTTCACCCTGCACTACGTGCACATCTACAGCTGGTTGGTTATCGGCCGCGGTGGAGAAGATTTGTGATTTGGAAACTGGAATAGTCGTGTTGCGTTTAATTAATGGCGTAGCCACACCACCTAGCGTTTCAATGGATAATGACAATGGGGTAACATCTAATAATAGAATGTTATCTACATCACCCGTTAATACACCACCTTGAACGGCTGCACCCATGGCTACAACCTCATCGGGATTAATCGTTCGGTTAGGTTCTTTCTTAGTTAATTTCTTAACCAACTCATACACTTGTGGCATTCTAGTAGAACCGCCGACAAGTAATACTTGATTAATTTGAGATAGACTTAATTTAGATTCTTTGATGGCATCTTCTACTGGTTTTTTAGTTTTCTCAAGCAAATCAGCTGTTAGTTTTTCAAATTGTCCACGAGTTAGTTTCTTTTGAACATTTAGTGGACCAGCATCAGTCATTGATAAATAAGGTAATAAGATTTCAGTTTCTAATTGACCAGACAAATCAATTTTTGCTTTCTCGGCCACTTCTTTTAATCTTTGCATCGCCATTTTATCTTTAGATAGGTCTACACCATTTTCAGATTTCACATCTTTAACTAATCAATCCATAATTTTTTGGTCTCAGTCATCACCACCAAGTTTGTTATCGCCGCTAGTAGCTAATACTTCAAAAGTACCACTACCCATATCTAATAGAGATACGTCAAAAGTACCGCCACCCAAGTCATAAACTAGAATTTTTTGTTCTTTGTCTAATTTATCTAAACCATAAGCTAATGCCGCAGCCGTTGGTTCGTTGATAATACGTTCAACATCTAAACCAGCAATCTTACCAGCATTTTTAGTAGCTTGTCTTTGAGCGTCATTAAAATATGCCGGAACAGTAATCACCGCTTTAGTCACGGCGTGACCAACTTTAGCTTCTGCATATTGTTTAATGTAAGCTAGGATCTTGGCAGATATTTCTTCAGGGGTATACTGTTTACCACCTAATTCTACTTTTTCACTGGTTCCCATTTTACGTTTAATTGATGCAACGGAATCTTTGTTAGTAATCATTTGTCTTTTAGCAGACTCACCAACAATGAATTCACCATTCTTATATGAAACAACTGAAGGGACTGTTCGTTTACCTTCTGGTGTTTCTAGTACCTTAGGTTTATCACCTTCCATGATTGCCACACATGAGTTAGTGGTTCCTAAATCGATACCTAATATTACATTTTTTGCCATAAATTTCTCCTATATATTTTTTAGTTACGTTAGCATTATACAACAAAATTAGCACTCTACACAATAAAGTGCTAATTATTTTTACAGTACTTTTGATTTATCATCTAAAAGATTAATTAGCAAAAGTTGTTTCATATATGATAATTACTATAATTATTGGAGTATTATGAAATTAACCAAATTTATCCCTATTAAATAATTAATTGACAAATTTAACTTTGATGTTTTATATAAAGGTAGTAACCGTAACAAAATCTTAATTCCTAGTTTAAACCGTACTGGTGTTGAACTAGCTAGTAAGAATGTTGTATATGAAAATATTATTTCTGCGGTTTTGTGAAGTGGTAATGAAAGCAAATTTCTAGGCCAATTACGTAGTAAAAAAGCCGTATTGTCTGCGATGAGCAATGTATTAAAATTGACCCCACCTGTAATCATTATTACAAATGCTTTTAAACAAAAAGATTTATTAATGAAGTTAGCTCATAAGTTTTCTACCACTATTTTATTTTCCACTATGCCTTCAGCTCAATTATATGTGACCGTTGCTGCGTGAATTAATGAACAAATGGCTGAATACACAACCGTGCACGGAACTTTAATTAGTGTATATGGTGTTGGAGTTTTAATTCAAGGTGAGTCTGGTATCGGTAAATCTGAAGTTGCACTAGAATTAGTTCGTAAAGGTCACTTATTCATTGCTGACGATGCTGTGGATGTTGCGGTTCTTGCTGACCGTTTATATGGTAAACCAAATGCCGTTGCAAATAAATTTATTGAAGTTCGTGGTTTAGGTATTTTAAATATTCCTAAAATGTTAGGGATTGAAAAAACTCAAGATTCATCCATTATTGATGTTGTAATTGAATTGGTTTTAGATGATAAAAAAACCATGAACTTTGAAAGACTAGGGACAAAACTACAACACGTTACTATTAGTAAAGTTAAAATTCCATATTACAAATTACCAATTAGCCCAGGCCGTAAAATGTCTGACTTAATTGAAACATCAGTGATTGATTTAAAATTAAAGCAACATGGTTATAGTTCGGCTGAAGACTATATTAGTAACTTTAATAAGGTAAACCGTAAAAATGGACATAAGTAACGTTGAAATAAATCAACCCATCAAGTCTAATTCTCATGCTTTTCAAAAGAAGGATTATTTAACATGATTAATCATTTCATTATCAATCATTATTGTTGTGCCAACACTAATGTTTGTATTAGTTAGCACACTAGGACGGGGAAACCCTTTAGATGATCACAGCGTAGCATTTCATATTGGTAGTTTATCAGTTGCCTGATATGGCATTATGATTTTCTTTGGTTTTGTATCGGCGATTGCTTTAGGTATTATTAAATTATGGAAATTATACAAATGTCCAATCGATCCATTTTATTGATTTTGCTTAATGGGAATACCGGCCGCAATTCTAGGCGCTCGTATTTGGTCTTGTGTTTTAGGCGCAAATCATGGCGGTATAGCTTGGAGTGATTTTTTTAATTTTAGAGGTGGAGGGTTAGCTATTGAGGGCGGGGTAGTTTTCACAGTCATTGTAGCATGCATTTGATTTCCATTTATTTTAAAGCGACCTTCTTATCAGATTAGAGACCTAGGAGTGGAACCCAATATGGTTAGACAAGTGTCCATGTGGATGTATGTTGACGCTATTGTTCCAGCTATTTTAATTGGACAAGTGCTAGGCAGATATGGTAATTATATGAATCAAGAATTACATGGTAGCGCAATGACCGGCTCGTGGGCAAACTTTATTTCATATTTATTTCCATACATGAAAATTGATGGAGAAATTTGTAGACCACTATTCTTTTACGAAAGTTTCTTTAATTGATGAGGTTTAATTTTAATTTATGTTATTGGTGAGTTTATTCCAAAGAAAAAAGCTGGCGATTTAGGTATGGCATATTTCTTGTGATATGGAATCTTAAGAACAATTCTCGAGCCTTACCGAACAGATGGGTCGCATTCTATTGTAAACACCGTGTTCTCCATTGTGTGAATTGTAGTGGCGGTTATTTTAATTCCGGCTAACCATTTGTGATTTTGAAGATTAAGAATATTTCGAGTAAAATATATTATCTTTCATGGGACTGCATTAAAAATGCAAATTAAATCTAATGCTTCAAAGATTCAACGTTTAAGCAAACCAATAAAAAATTATAGTCCTGAAGAAGCAAACGAAATTAAAACAAAATTAGATTTAGCACAAGCAAATAAAAGACAATTAGATGATAAATGAGCAGAATATCAAAGTCATCGAGTTCGTAGACCAAACGAAATGCTATATTACTTAGGGAGGTAAACATGCCATTAGAAACATTAACACAAAGCGATTCAAATACATTCGATATTTTAATAATTGGTGGTGGCCCAGCTGCGTTAACGGCGGCAATTTATGGACGTTACGCTAATATGAAAGTTGGATTCGTTGAGAAAGATGTTCCCGGCGGTAAGATTGTTAATATTCCTAAAATTATTAACTATCCTGGATTTTCTCAAATTTCTGGAGCTGACTTAGCATTGAACATGTACAATCAAGCTGTGGCGCTAGGCGCTCAATATATTTATGGTAACGTAGTTAATATTTCCATGAAACACGGTTATCATGTAGCATTCTTAGACAATGGGGTCAACTATTTCGGTAAAGCTTGCATTATCGCAACTGGAATTACAAACAAAAAATTAAATATTCCTGGCGAAGATCAATATAATCGCAAAGGTATTTCATATTGCGCAATATGTGACGGAACTTTAACAAAAGATAAAATCGTTGCCGTGGTTGGCAATAATTGTGAAGCATTAGATGATGTTTTATATTTATCTTCAATTGCTACTCAGGTTTATTTAATTAATAAAGACAAAGAACTACCATCCTGCTTAGAGTCTGAAGGAATTAAAAACAACGCTAAAATTAAAATATTAAATGATACCACTTGTACACAGATTAAAGGTGATGACAATAAAGTCACTGAATTAGTGGTTACCACTGCCGGTAAAACAAATTCATTCAAAGTAGAATATGTATTTATTAATGATGGCTCCAAAGGTAATGATAGTTTTATTGATAATCTAAGTATTACTGATGAAGAAGGCAACATAACGGTTGATCAAGATAAAATGACGAAAATTAAAGGACTTTATGCCATTGGTGATATTTCTAAGAATCGAAATCGTCAAATAACCACGGCGACTAGTGACGGTACCATTGCATCGCTGTCCGCAATTAAATACATTAAAGAAACTTTTAAATAATGCAAACATTTAGCGAAGAGATTAAAGAAGAACTAGCACATTATGAATACGAGAACGATGCCATGAAGGCAATCCTCTCTTCGTTTTTTTCTAATAATCTTGTAATTGCTTTTAATAATAACGTGGAAACTTGAGAAACGCGCACGCAATTACAAAGTACTATCAGAATGATAAATAACTTTATGGGTCAACTATATACAGTTGACAAAGAGATTTCTTTTACAGATATTAATAAGTTAAATAATCACCGTACATATAAGTTATCAATTAAAGGTAATTTTCAGCAATTATCGACTGACTTGCAGCTAAATGAAACGTACCCATCAAGTGTTCTAAAAACCATTGATGGTCAAAGAGCTTATCTTGTGGGAGCATTCTTAAGTGGAGGCAGCATTAGCTCAATTGATAAAAGTATTTACCATTTGGAAATTCGTTCTAATAAGCCAAACTACTTAAGACTATTACAAAAATTATTAATTAAGTTCAATATATCCATTTCCATGTTGAAGCGTAAGGATCATTTTGTTCTTTACATAAAGAAAGCAACTGACATTTCAGATTTTTTAAAAATCATTGGAGCCAATAATGGTATGCAACAAATGGAAGACAAAATTATCAGTCGAGACTATTCTACTAATATCAATCGTCTAAATAATTTAGATATTGCCAATTTAAAAAAATCTATGTCTGCTGGTGTAGAACAGGTAAAGATGATTTTGAAAGTTAGGGGGACGAACGAATTTAAAGATCAACCTGACAAATTTAAATTCTTCTGTACAGTGAGATTAGGTAATCCAGAAGCTTCGCTGGCCCAAATAAAACAAATCTTTAAAACTAAATATGGAATTACAATTACAAGAACCGGTTTAAACCATTACGTATTAAAACTTAGAGAATTAGTATTAATTGCCTAGCCACTAACTATGTAATTTTTGTGTATGTACCAATCTAATAAGTATTAAATATGAACAGTATTTTTGGCATCAACTTATGTGACATATCAGCAATCCTATACATAGTTTGCATATTAATATGGTAATTCATAAAATAATGTGTTATATTATTAAAGACAAGGTTTCCTTGTTCGACGGGCGTGCCCGTCCTCACAAATAAAATCCTAGTGGTAATTCATTAGGATTTTTTATTCGTAATTAATAATTTCTTTGGCGAATTGAATGACTTGCGTTCGGATATCCTGCTTGATAATTGGAATACCCTTCACACGATTACGATCAGTTAATCTTCACCGATCAATGGTGTGCATACAGTCAGGTCAAACATATGATGATTTTTTAATATTGTGTCGTTTGGATAAATATTTATCGAATAAGATACTATTTTCATTCAAAGGATTACTGCCAAGCTCAACAATTAAAGATTTCTTAATTAACTTATCATTATCGCTAATTACTAATATAAGTCTCCGTTTGTCTACCGGCATGTTTAAATAGTTTTTAAGGTCGCCTTCATTAACTCAATAAAAGTTTCGACGAAAGGATATTTTTTTGTTTGTCATATGTCATTATATAGTTAAATAAATATTTAATGTTTTTAACACTTAACTAAACATAACAAAATAATGATGATTTGT
>JAISKE010000102.1 GCA_031261045.1 Mycoplasmataceae bacterium
TCCGTGACCAAAGAAACGACACGAGAAGTTTAGGTTAACTAACATCAAATTTTTAAAGTTATTTAAGTCACTCCTAAAACCTAATGGAATTGTTGAATTTAAAACAGATAATCAAGATTTGTACAATTATTCTTTAGAATCTATTTTAAATTCAAAATTATTTACGATCAGTGATAAAATTAACAATTTATATAGCGACACTAAACAACTTCAAGATAACGTACAAACAGAATATGAAAAAAAGTTTGTTGTGATGAACAAACTTATTTTCAAATTAATCTTTAAATCTATTTAGCTTTTGCTTCAGGAATAATCTCAGCACGAGTTCGACCTGCACCAAATGGTACATATTTAACTTTACCAGCTGCTTTAGCGAATAAAGTATGATCTACACCCATTCCTACATTTTTGCCAGGATAAATTTGTGTGCCACGTTGACGATAAATAATCATCCCTGCTTTAGCAAATTGACCGTCGCCTAATTTTGCGCCTAGATATTTCGGATTACTATCTCTGCCGTTTTTGGTTGAACCAACGCCTTTTTTAGATGCCATAATTTCTCCTACTTCTTTATTTCTTTCACAATCAACTTCGTATATGGTTGACGATGACCTTGTCTCTTTGTGTGGTGTTTTTGACTAATGTGTTTAATGATTAATAACTTATCTTGTTTACCTTGTTTTTGAATTTCACAAATAACTTTAGCACTAGCTAAGTATGGTTTACCGATCTCGTTATCGATCATTAACACTTTATTAAAAGTAATCTTATCGCCAGCTTTGCCTTCAAGCTTCTCAGCAAAAAAACTATCACCAGCGGTAACTTTATATTGTTTATTACCTGTTTCAAATATTGCGAACATGTATGTTCCTCCTACAATCTTAGACTCGCCTGGGAGGTATTCATTGAAGAAGTTTGGGACCTATTTAGTGCGGTTGAAGCTGCACGATTGTAATACAGCACATAAATAATAACATAAAAATACTTATTTTGCCATGAATTAATGCAAATCTGTGTAGAAGTTTCACACATTATATGAGTTAGCACCAAAAATAGCTGGATTAGAGGCGTCTAGTACAAGTCCACAATCTTGTGGAGTAAATGGAAAACCAACTGCCGCAGAATTAAATATGCCAACAACATTATAGTCATTGTCAATCATAATTGAACCACTAGCGCCTCCAGTAAATTCAGGCGTAGTATATGGAGTAAATTCTAATTCTTTATATAAGAGAGAACCGTTGATACCGTCACCTCAAACTAATGTGTTTGGATCTAATGGTAAATTATCAGGAGTAAAACCATAATCATGCCCAGACAAAGTCGTATGATATGACGTTCATCGAGGGGCATCAGCATTATTATGACTAATTAGTCTAACAGGGAAACCAGCGACATGAAATCCATTATCTAATAGATTATCAAAATTATATGAACTATCTACAAAATTACAAATTTTACCTTGGTTTTTACTAGCTACTTTATTTAGACGGTTAAGACGATCTAAAAGAGGGGATGTGCTGCCAATTTTATTTGGATCATGATTCTTAATATTGTCTGCCGTTCCGAAGTCAACATGAATAATATCAAAGTCAACATCGCATTCGTATGAGCTTTGCCCATAAGTCGCATTTGGCACTATCATTGGCCTTTTGTTTGCACCTGTTAAACCGGTTCCTAAAACAGAGAAATGATCTGTCGATATTGGAAAATAATTATCGTCAGGGTGTTCCCAATCAACGATATTACGCTTAGTAAAATCAGGGTTATAGCCTAAACCTAAATTATAATCAGGGTGTTCAACAAAATCAGAAATTACATGAACATTAGTGCCAATATAGTATGAATAATCCCCATCAGTAGATTTTTTAAAAATTCATCCTGTACCAGCTTCATCACCGGTATAAATACTAAACGTTCTCTCATTAATATAATCAGCATATGGAGAACTATAATCTTGGCCAAACGGTAATGGGGAAGGTGATGTTTTGCTACAAGCAGTACTTAAAATACTAGCTGTAGCTAGCATACCCAGCGTAGCAAACCACATTAATATGTTATTAATTCTTATTTTCATATTCATCCTCTTATGTATGAGTTAATTATAGGTAGATGAACAACATTAACAATATGTAAATGGAAGTAACAAGCTGGTTAAAGTGTAATAATTCTTAAGTATTTCACTCGCAAACAGGTTTAGAACCCTCAGCAGCCATCATCTTACGACATGACTCGCATCGGCCTCAGTTAGGGCACTGTTTATTAGCACAAGGGCAATCTCTTTTGATTTTCATAGATAATTATAAACTAAATTGTTTTATCAAGATGGGAATAAATTAAATGTCTGCTCGATGATATGTAATTAAATCGTTATACATTAAATTATGTGGAGATAAAGTCAATGAAGGTAGCGTTTGAAGGTTGAGTGATGTTATTGCTCCTCAATTACTTGGGGTATCAGACATAGTATATTGTAACGTGTGATTACCATTTAAAACAGCGGATTGATCAATATAAACATCATTGAGAAATTCGCCATCCAATGTGACATCATGAATATATTTGTTGGTATCACTGTTTAGTGGTGCTTCTATTTTAATTTTAGAGTTATTGTCGCGATTAATGACTGCTTTATTTCACAAAGGTGATGTCATAATATATTTGCCGCTACCAAGTGCCAAATCATATAAACCTAATGATGATAAAATGTATCAACATGACATTTCTCCATTATCTTCATCGCCACAATACCCTTGTCCGATGTCTGAACCAACATATAAACGTTGCAATATTTCACGAGTTAATTCTTGCGTGCGATATGGTTTACCAGCGGCAGCATACATGTATGGAATATGATGAGATGGTTGATTGCTCATACCCAACTGCCCCATTCGAACATCACGAGCCTCTCTCATTTCATGAATGACATGATCATAGCCACCTGGATGATGCGCAGTTTCTGGAGTTGTAAAAAAAGTATCTAGTTTGCTTAGGAATACTGATGATCCTTCATATAAATTCATCATTCCGGGTACGTCATACACTATCCCAAAAGCATTATTTCAACCATTAGTTTCTACAAATTCATTGCCTCAATCTAAAGGGTTTCATCCGTTTGGAAAGTGCCCCGCATAACTTTTGCCCCTAAATCAAAAATTGGGGCTGCTGTCAAAGAGGCGTCCATAATTAATAATACTACTCCTTTGCATTAAAGCTGCTCCTATATTGCCTATTTCAGCTTTATCAAAACCAGTCACGATCTGAGCCTTAGCATCATCTAAATTTGGATCCATTGATAATTTAATTGCCATTTGTCCAATGGCATAATCATTAATGTAACCTTCAAGGCTTCATGAAAAGCTCTCATCAATTTTATCCATGCTAACGTAGCCTTCATTTTCATAATCAATTAAACCCTTACGACCATATTTATCTTGGTAATCTGGTACGATATAGGCATCTTTATAACCCGAATTAAAAATATTCAAAGCAGTATCCATATCAGTAATCACTCCGCTAGTGTAAGCGTCGGCAAAAGCACAATCAGATGATGTACCAGTCATACAATCAGAATAACCAGGCGCTGATCATCGCGGAACTCAACCACCGTCACGGTACTGCAATAAAAATCCGTCAATTAGTTCTTTAGTAAAATTAGGATATAACAATTGATACGTCGGTCATACGGTACGGTATGTGTCTCAAAAACCATTAATTACATACATTTTACCTTTTTTAATAACGGAGTCGGTATTATAATCAGTGACGGTATTAGGATTTTTAGCTATTACTGGTGAAGCGTACTCGTAATCGGGATCGGAAATTGATCCAACATTTTCATAGTATGCACAAGGGTACATGTTCATTCGGTACAAGGATGAATACATGGTAATTTTTTGTTCATCTGTCGCATTAGATTGAGATAAGGTGACTACCGAAAGCTTTTTTTGTCATATGTTTGTTGCTTGTTTATGTAAACTATCAAAACTTGAATGGTCACCAGAGACTTCTTGATTTAAATTAGTCTTAGCTTGTTCCAAACTAATGTAAGAAGTTGCAAATTTCACTTCCAACGTTTTACTATTAGCAAGATCAAAATTAGCGTATCTACGATTATGATAACTAGTATCGGTACCGGTAACATAATTAGGATTTGAAAGTTCACCGTAAATAAACATTCTACCAGCCCCGGCAAAAGCTCAATGACTTGGATGGTCTCCGCCGTTATCGTCAGCCGAAGAACTGCCGTTATCAACATAACCCGTAAAAGCATTGATATCATGATATATCGTATCATTTCCGAAAACAAACTTACTACCCTTGACCCCTTCAGTTCCTGAAGTAAAAATCAGCGAACCAAAATTTTGGGTAGAAGGATATGTAATTCGCATGATTGCACTATGGCTAGATGGAGTTAGTTCTACTCGCATTTTATTTTGAAAAGTCACCGAATAATAATCAGGCTTAGCAATTTCGTTGTCGTGTAAAAAAGGTAATTGACGACCATTGGAACCGTCACGATTAGTGTGGGGTGCAGTATTAATAGCATTAATAAGCTGCGGCATCATAACAAACCGCTCGCGGTCACCGATCCAAGGGCTAGCTTCGTGCGACACACCAATACCGTTTAAAGTTGGCAAGTTATCAGCATTGTTAGTATGTTGATACGAATACAATCAAGGTGGCGATACATCTTTGCCGCCTTCGTTGTTTATAGAGGCATTAGTCATGGGAGTGTATAAATTAAACCCATTAGGAACACAAGTTGCCGGAATATTATTACCTCTAGAAAAATCGCCACCAGAATTAGTGCCTCGACGAGTATCAACGTAATTAGTTAACGAAGTACCGTCAATTACATTCTTGTCTTTAATTGCGATGTCGTCAATATAGCCAGAAATATTTTTACCATGTAAACTTAATCCAAACCCAGAATCATAATTTAAAGAAATCGCATGAATGTGTTTCCCAGCTAAACTAGATAAATCCACTTTAACGGAATTCCATTGATTTGCATATAAAACTTTAGAAACGCCTTGAGCAGTCGGATTAATACCAAAACCGTGTTGGTCAACTAAAGAAGTTCCTAATAGGTGCTGCATGTTTTCAGTAGTGTCGTCATCGTTGTATCATAAATCTAACGATACATAAGTAGAAGTATATTGTAAATCAAAATTTGAATCGCTGCTGCCCCCATAAGGAAAAATTTTGTAAGAGAATTCAGTATTGTTGGTAACGACTGTCGATATATGATATGCGCTACTATACCCGTAGATTTCGTAGATGAACGCTACCCGTTCAGGACTATCAGGAACATTAGCAGAGTATTTAAAACTATGCATTCCAGTAAACCCGGCATCACTCTTATTGTTTCATCCGCCAGCTGACCCTACAACAGTTTTTACATCAATATTATCAGGGGTGATCCCGGTAGGGGTTTCAACACTACAATTATTATCTGCTGAAGGGTCACCGGCTTCAAATGAAGATGAAAATGGATTGATAGTGGAAGAGTCGGTATTCCTTATGGTTGTGTGTGCATTAACGGAAGTAGTAAAATTAAAAGTAATAGGTACAATTAATGCTGTCGACGAAATAATTAATAATGATGTATTTATTTTTACCATGTTATTAATTATATTATAAATATATTGGTAATGGACAAACAAAGAGGTCTTAAAAAAGGAAATAAAAAGCTGATTTTCATTAGTGTGTTTTCTGCGCTACCGTTGATAACTGCCGCCATTGTTTTGCCAATAGTACTAACAAAATGTCATAACGATAATACGGTTACTTCCTACAAAATAACAAACAATAAAACCGAAGCTGATTATGATAGTGATATCGAGATTATTGCTTCAGCAATCCACCCTGTTGGAGCATTTGAGTGGACACGCCCCAACGATGCTAATGGAGTAACCTATACTGAGAGTACCACTTATTTAAATAACGACACTTTAACAATTTACAATGGCAATAATTCAGACAATGACGTTAAATTAGATAGTGGTTTAATAACGGTAAGTAACAATAACGTGGACAAAGTAATTACAGAAGAATTGGTGTGTCAACAGCAACCAACTACAGTTTCATATCAAATAACTGGCAATAAAACAAAAGCTATTTATGGTAGCGATATTGTTATTATTGCTTCAGCAATCCACCCTGTTGGAGCATTTGAGTGGACACGCCCCAACGATGCTAATGGAGTAACCTATACTGAGAGTAC
>JAISKE010000088.1 GCA_031261045.1 Mycoplasmataceae bacterium
GAGATTAATGAATATAAAGCTAACCCCAACCGTTTACCAACCGGCGTAGTCATTGAGTCTAATGTAGATAAAGGCTTTGGGCCAGTAGCAACCGTGTTAGTTAAAAATGGAACCCTTACTAAAAGCGACTTCATTATTGTCGGCAGTGCTTATGGTCATATTCGTGCCATGTTTGATGAGAACCGTGTGGAAGTAGTTTCTGCTCATCCGTCACAACCCGTAAAAATTACCGGATTAAGTGAAGTACCACCAGCGGGATCTCATTTTGCCGTAAGTAATAATGAGAAAGAAATCAAAGAGATTGCTGAGAAAATTAGACAACATAAGATTACTGTTGACCGTCAAATTGAAACCGGTTCGCAAGGAAGTGCTACCGAAGGCATTAAAGTGTTTAACATCATTCTTAAGACTGATGTACACGGATCTTTAGAGGCAATTAAAGGGATGTTAGCTAAATTAGAAGTAGAAGGCACAAAATTACAAATTATTCGTTCTGCCGTTGGTGGCATAAGTGAATCTGATGTCCAATTAGCAAAAGCTTCTCACGCTACCATTATTGGTTTTAATATTAAACCATCTCGAGCAACTAAAGATATTGCTGACGGCCAACAAATTAAAATTTTGTTCTATGATATCATCTATCGTTTAAATGAAGATATTCAAAATTTATTACTTGGTGAACTAGACCCGGTGTACGAAGAACAAGAAACCGGCGAAGCCGTGATTCAACAATTATGAAAACACTCTGCGGTAGGAGTGATTGCTGGTTGCTTAGTGCAAAATGGTGAAATGAATCGAAACGATAATGCCCGAGTCCTTCGAGATGGTACGGTTGTCATGAACACTAAAATTGGTTCCATGAAGCACGGGAAAGAAATTGTAAACAAAGTTTCAGCCGGTACCGAATGTGGTATTACCTTAGAAAAATATAATGATTTAAAAGTGGGCGACATCATTCAAACATATCGTATGGTTGCTAAAAAGCGAGGTAAATAATGCGTCGCAACAATTACGGGCATGAACGAATGGAATCGCAAATATTGAACATTATTAATTACACTTTAAAGAACGAAATTTACGACGCTTATATTAAACAATGCTGCTTTACAGCGGTTAAACTTTCTATAGACGGTTCATTAGCGACAGTTTATGTGGATGTGATTGATCGTGGCAAGATTGCTCAGATGATTGAAAAACTAAATGTTGCGAAAAGTGTGTTCCGTAGTGGCTTAGCGCACAACATGAATGTAAGAAAGGTGCCCGACATCCGGTTTATCAAAGATGAGTCTATAGATAATTCATTAAAAATTGATAAATTATTAGATAATATATAGCACTATGTCAAATTTAGATAACAAAGATAAGACAAATAATGAACAAAATAATGACTCCGGTCTCAAAGTGGAATTTAAACCTTCTAACGAAAAGACTGAACCTTTATCTGTAAAAAAGACGCCCGAGCAAATTAAAGCAGAAACCTTCACTATTGGACCAACGCCTACGAAAGATGAAATTGATATCAATGCTAACCTAGGTTCTTTTGGTGATAACACCGAAACGGTAACAACTGTTACTAGCGCGGTAGAGAAACCGAATTCTACACAAGTAGTTGTGGATAGCACTTTAGAAAAATTAGATGTTGCTAAACCAACTACCACCCCTAATAAAGACGAACAACTTAACTTTGAGAAGTTTGAGCGAAATAAGAACAAGCAAGCAAAAACTAAATTAGGAGTTAAATTAGATATTTGATTAAGGAATCCTAAAACATTATTAAAAATCTGATTATTGGCAATTGCTATTATTGTTATTATTTGAGCATGTACGATCACTTATATAGTTTTAGTTACTCATATTTTAAAACATCATGCAAATTACGCTCCGCACAATCTATACCATAGTATTGGCAACGCCGGGAACGTTCTATCTTATATTTGCCTTAGTTTACCAATAATTCCATTTATTTATATGTTGACGGCAGCAGTCGTTGGAGTTAATGGGGTATTAAGCTCACGCACCTTCCATTATGTGCTATGAAGTATTTTAATCATAGCCTTCATCTTATTAATCGCAACAACTTGTTGTTCTGGCTTCTACTTACAACAATGTTATGCGTTTCATAACCAACCAAAATAATCGATATGAAATTAATTAATCTAAAAGCTAATACCTTTGTTAAACCGTCAAAGCAGCCTTTAATTATTGGTTTCTTTGATGGGTTGCATCGAGGACATCAAGTGTTATTTCGAGGGTTAAAGACTAATAAATTTGATATTCTAACATTTATTAACGTACCTTCAAAATCTAGTTCTTTTATTTATTCTAATAATTTAAGAATCGCCGATTTAATACAATTAAAACCAAACCACTTATACATTCTAGATCTTAAAGTTTTTAATATGAGGGCCGCTAAATTTGCAAACTTTATCAAAGAACACATTAAACCCGAAATTATTTATATAGGTAAAAACTTTAAATTTGGGTCTGATCATAAAAAATATCAAGAGTTTGTGAATAACAACCTAAAGGTTAGAACCTTTACAATAACCCCACAGCATAGTTCTACCAAAGCCAAAGCTTTATTAAAACATGGTAAGATTCAAGAGCTTAATAAATTATTGTTAGACCCGTACAACATTGTTGGTAAGGTCGTTATTGGTAAAAAGCTAGGACGAAAATTAGGGTATCGTACGGCTAATGTGATGATTGATAAAAATTGTATAGCACCAGCCAACGGTTCATATTATGGTTATACCTATGTTAACGATGTTAAATTTGAATCGGCAATTTTTGTGCGGAATCATTTGGTAGAGACACATATCTTTAATTTTAATCGCGACATCTATGGTAATGTAATTACCATTGAATTTAAAAAGTTTCACCAAGCACCAAACAAAACGGCATCATTTAATAATTTAAAAAAGATATTAGACAAGAAGATTAAAAATATTAAGGTTTCTTTTTAAATTTGCTTTTACCTAATTGCGAATAAACTTTCTCGATGTTGTCTAGGTATTTATGACCGATGCCAATCTTAAAACCTTCTTCTTTACCATATTTTGGAATAACGTGAACGTGGAAGTGCATCACAACTTGGCCGGCAATCGGGGCTTCATTGCTCAAATAATTAAAACCTCAAGGAGTAAGCACGGAGTCTTGAATAATTAACGATACTTTTTTAACCAAATCAAAGACATCATGTAAAGTCTCAGAGTCACAATGACTTAAGTCAACCACGTGTTTTTTGGGTACAACCACGGTGTGACCATCGCTCATCGGATTAACGTCCAAGAAAGCGATAGCACCTTTGTTTTCTGCAATAATTTTTGCAGGGATTTCTTTATTAACAATCTTACAGAAGATACATTCCATAACCTAATTATAAAGAGACAACTTTGACTTGCTTATTAACTTTAACAATTGCTAGAGTATTAGTGACACGTAGCTTGCCGTTACCATGATTAATAAAGTCAATTGCCTGGTTAATTTTGTTGCCGTTAATATTAGGGATGTCGTGATCAATTAAGAATTTATATAAGACATGTGGCTTATTCTTATACTGGTTGAACAACTTCACGGAATAGTTAACTTTACTTCAATCATTGTATTGTTTTTCAATTTGTTTACGTAGTAAAGCGTGCTTCTTGTTATATTGATTAATTGATTTTAAAACAGATTGATATTTAGTATTATTTCATTGATTGATTTCACTTCTAATTCGGTTGCGTTCATACTTAAGGTCATTATTAGTTTCATCAATACCATATGTCAAGTTATGCTTATCACAATATGCTTGTAGACAAGCTTTGCGTTTGTTTAATAACGGACGATAAACATTTAAACTGTCAAATGTGGAGCGGTGATCGATTCCGTAAAATAAACTATCGGATCCTTTTCTTTTTTGCATTAAGGCAGTCTCAAGAAAATCATCTTGGTTATGAGCAATTAGAATAGTTGTTATTTTTGTCTTCTTACTAACTAATTTAAAAAGGTCATAACGAATCAAACGTGCCATGGTTTGGAAGTTGTGTGATAGTTTACGATATTTTTTATAGATGCTTACCGTTACGTTCAGAATGCTGCACGGGATTTTATATTGTTTACAATATTGCTTAACAATCTTAGCATCACGGTTTGCAGTTGGGCGGTGGTGATAGTTAACATGGCAAACCATTTTAATATGTTTGCGATAAATATCTAATAAAGCCATGGAGTCTGGGCCGCCAGATACTGCTGCGAGGTATTTTACATTTTGCATGCTGCCGGAACCTTTGGTAGACCAGGC
>JAISKE010000008.1 GCA_031261045.1 Mycoplasmataceae bacterium
GGTTGTATGGTAGCCGAAGCAATTGGCAAAAAGAATGGGAAGAAAACATTAGTAGAAGTACATGTTTTTGCACCAGGCATCATTGACTCGTTTAAAAAATCTAAGATGACTGCCGAACAATATTTGACTGGGCAAAGTGGGGCAATGTATACAAAATTATTTGTGAATGATGTATATTCTCAAACCGGTTTAATTACTTCTGATATGTTGACTTATCAAGAAATTAATATCTACTTGAAATCAATTGCTAAATACGATATTACATTAAAAACAATTATTAAGACTATTAAGTAATTAAACCTTTTCTTTATATTCTTGATAAACCATGCTCATGTTAGATTTAACTAGATTAGATAATGGTAGTTCCAATAGACCATCACGATAATTAATATTGTTAATTTCCGCTAATAATTCAGCCTTACCCATATTATGTGGGTTATCCGCCGCAGGGTATAAATTATCAAAGAAACTATTGTTTGTAGTAATAACATCCTCGTCACGAGCAGTATATTTATAAACGCTTCACAAAGGTGAAGTATAACCTACTTGATAGAAGTTATCCATAGGTCCATATAAATAACTGCCATCGTTATTTATTGTTCCAATACCGTCGGCTGTTGGTATTTTATCACAACCCTCCATCGCCGCAGTTTTAATAACGTCATAAATACGTTGTTCGTTAGATTTCCCGATATCTCTTTTATTCATTACCATCATATCAAAACACACTAATGAATCTCTAGGTTTAACGATATGAAAATTACCTTTAGTTAATGGTTCGTCGTCACTTGCCGGACTATCTTGAGGATCGAGTGTATCACTTCATCAAGTCTGTGATCAATCCTCTTCGCCACCACCCATGGCAGCGTACAAACAATCACCGCTATAAATTATTGCACCCATTGATTCGGCTTTAGGAGCTCAATCAGAATCTGTTTTTCCTTTTGGGTGAGCAAAAGGATATAGCACTTGTTGACCATCAGTGTTGAGATATAGAGTATTTGGATTAAATTTATTTGTAAATTGACTATATACATCTCTAATATCATTAATTGATGGATTTGTTTCACCCGGATTAACGTTTGGCGGATTACCTTTTTGCTCGTCATAAATAATGTGACACATATCGTAAACACTTCGTGAATCATCTTCCATATTAACATGATTGTGATTGATCGGTTGGAAACGTTCGTCCCATTGATCTTTTGATTTAGTAGTATAACTGCCATCACTATTCCTATATTTAGGAGCAATAACATCTGTTAAGGTAGCTCAATCAATGGGGCTTGTATAAGGAGCGTCACCATTAGTAGGCTTAGGATCCGGAGCTGGTAAATCTTCTAAATATTTTCCATGATAAGCAAACATTCAGTCTTGTAAAAAGTAAGGTATGCCGTAGTTCAATAAAGTTTCATTAGCTGGATAATATATTTTATTCTCGACATTATCTCCATGAGCATAATCATCGACATAAGCTATAATTTCATCAGCAGCATCGCTGAACAGCGATCAAGCGTTATGACCATCAGTTTCAGCAGCATAAATTTTCTCTTCTTTAGTCCCCGCATCAGAATATATAGGATCAGTATATGGCTTAGCGTATCAAATTATATCATCGGATTCTGGTGAATAAAATGGTGCTGGTTTGCTTGGATCAAGGTTGGCAAATTTATAAAGATTTGGTTTAACTTTGAATCTATCCTTTCAATCAAATTTTGCTAATTGTGGAATCATTTCTAGAATGGTGTAGGTTGATGGAATAGCAATGTCATAGGAATTTTTAAATTTTGCCTGAATATCTTCATTAGTAGAATAGTACATCATGTTTGTACCATATTCACTATGTAAACGATCAATTAAATCAGGTGATATATAACTTTCATAATCTGCAAAAACAATTCCGCTTGAACCACAACCAGTTAACAATAGCGGAGTAATTAGACTGGTGACGGACACCAATCCAAATGATAAACGATGAATATTTTTCCTAAAAGTTTTCATATTATGACCTAGTTGCCAACATTTTCTTTTTGGTTGCTTTCTTCATTTTGACATATTTGTTAATTCCAATAATAATCACTACTAATAAGGTAATCATAGTCACAATTGCTCCGAAAGTGACGACTCAAGCCTTGATACCTTTTCTAGTGGTATATAGTAATGTACCTAGAGTTTGGAATGAACCGTTAATTAAATTGGTAATGATGAAATCATCCCAAGACATACTAAACACTACAGCGATGGCTGTTAGGATGGCCGGCATCAAATAAGGAATCGTAACTTTTCAGAAAGTATTCATACGAGAATGACCAAGATCATAACTCGCTAAAATATGATTAGGGTTCATCTTAGCCATTCGCGGATAAATAGCAACAATTGCATATGGAGTACAAAATGAAATATGTGCTAACACGACGGTGAAGAAACCTAAATTAAAACCCATAGCAACTCAAGTAGATGAGAAAAGCAATGCTAAACTAATTCCCGTAATGGCTTCTGGATTAACAATGGTTAACTTCGTAGCGAAGTCCACCGTTTTTCTTTGGAATGGTTTAGCTTTCCACATACCGAAACAAGTAACAATCGCGATAATCAACGAAATTGGTAAAACAACAACTGACAATAATAAAGTATTTAACAAGGCATTAATAAACGAATCGTTTTGGAATAGTTTTAAATAATTAACCGCGGTTGGAGCACCAAAGTTAAAATTAACATTTCCTCTTTGGGTTTGACCAGCAAAACTTAAAATGACGATTACAATCAAAGGAACGTAAATCACTATTAAAACAATGTAAATATAGAACTTCTTAAAGAAATTCCCAATAGCTCTAGGTGAAAATGACGAACGATTTTTAAGCATTAGTCATCCTCCTCTTAGCTGACACACGTTTGGTGACACGGCGAATAATCAATCAAATAGCAAAGGCCGCCAACATTAATAAACTTAATACTAATGACAAAGTTGATGCTCTAGCAAGGGCGATGTCACTAGTTAACCCAGCCTGTCCTTGATCGACAATTAAATCACCAATCATGGAACCGTTATTATTGTTGTTTAAGAATTGTGGTACTGCTACAGTAGTTAATGATGGTAAGAAAACTAAAGTGATTCCACTAATCAAAGCAGTTTTAGTGTAAGGAACGACCACTTTGAAAAATGTACCAAGCCCACCATAACCTAAATCGTAACTAGCATACACTAAATTTTTAGGCATGTCATTTAGTACCGAATAAATTGGCATAATCATGAAAGGTAAATATAAATAAACTAAACCAATCACCGTGAAAACACTACCATAGGTAGAATTATCGTAACCGGCGCATAAATCGAAGAACGTTTTTAAACCAATTAGTTTTACTAGAAAGCTCATTCAAATAGGAGCAGTAGATATGAAAACAATCATCGTTTTAAAAATTTTACTTTTACTAGTTGACAGGAAATAAGCGAAAGGATAAGCAATGAACACACAAACAATCGTGGTAATTACGGCGAAGATAAACGAAAAAAGAATTTTCTTTCAGATGAAGCCGTTAACAATGGATCAATTATCACTGACCGTACCACCACTTGCTGGAATAAATGATTTAATAATGATTAATAGTAAAGGAATCAGCACTAAAAGTAGTGTCATGATAGCGAAAGGTAACAAAAGTAATAAGTTTCGCTTCATTTTAGAAGTAACGCTAAATCGATTACCTTTAATTCATGTACTAGATGGTGAACTCATTTGGGCTCCTCTTCATTACATCTAGCATGACATGCACTACATTCGATGCTCATTTTAAGCCAATCTGAGTACCGACGTTAACTTGTCCAATTGATTCAATAGAAATTATTGTGCCTTTTCATTTTGCACGAACAGTGTACATCAACCCTTTATAGATTACTTCAGTGACACGAGCATTAATAAAACCTCGACCCAGTTTCACAATTTGAATATCCTCTGGTCGAATCATAAACTTTATTGGTACCTTAGCATTGAATTTGCGTACTGCTTGATCGACAACTTTAAATTCTAAATCATTAAACTTAACAACACAGTTACCTAAATAGGTGCCGTTAAATAAATTAGCTTTGCCAATGAAATTTGCAACTCATTCATTTCTAGGAGTTTCGTAAATTCGTTTAGGAGAATCAATTTGTTCCACACGCCCTTTGGACATAACCACTACTTTAGATGAAAGCGTCAATGCTTCTTCTTGGTCGTGGGTAACCAAAATGAAAGTAATACCTAACTCTTTATGCAGACGTCTTAACTCTAATTGCATTTGTTGACGAACTTTGGCATCTAAAGCTGATAATGGTTCATCCAACAATAGAATGTCTGGTTCTACAACAAG
>JAISKE010000060.1 GCA_031261045.1 Mycoplasmataceae bacterium
CACAGAAACTAACAAAGTACCTAATAAGATAATAATAATGTAGAAAAAAATGGATAGTGCTGAAGTGATGGCATATCTCATAACGCTATGTACATCGAAATCACCAAACTTACTGCCAATTTTATTTATGATTAGATCCGCAATGGCATTCTTAGCGCAAGCATAAATAATTCAACCTACAAATAGTCAGACCATTGCTGATCCCCCCCAGTAAGCGGTACGTTTTCAACCAGCAAGTGCACCATAAACCATAGTTAGAATGAAAAGCAATACAAATACTAGGATCGGCACATATGTCGGTATGAATAATAAATTAGTGATTCCCATAAGGTGAGTAAATTATAGCAATTAATCTCTTGTTTTCTAAAAAGTGATATAATATATCTAACTTAATCGGATCTATCAAATATTTAGAATATGAAACCACAACAGTCTTGGATATTAAAAGACGACAACCCATTATTAAAAAAACATACGGAGTTGTTAACTTTCCCTATTAATAAGCATGATCAAGAATTAATTGATCATATGGTTGAATATGTCGATACTTGCTATGAAGGTAAAGCCAAGGAATACGATATCCGTAGCGGTATCGCATTAGCTGGACCACAAGTTGGTTTAATGAAGAAGGTCATCTACATTCACTTCAATGTCGGCAAGCAAGAATATAAGTATTTAATTGCTAATCCAAAAATTGTGGCTGAGTCAATGGTATTCGCTTTCATTAAAGCTGGTGAAGGTTGTTTAAGCGTGGAAAAAGATGTGGAAGGTATTATCAAGCGTCGTAATAAGATTATTGTTAATGCCATTGATGTCAACACTAACAAACCAATCGTGATTAGTGCTGATGGCATTCTAGCGATTTGCTTGCAGCATGAAATTGATCACTTAAGTGGTGTCTTATATTATGACCACATTAACAAGAAGCAGCCATTAGGTGTAGATCCAAACTGAATTGAGTATTAAAGGAAATTATGGAAAAAATATTAATTAAAAACAAAGAAGAAGAACGCTCACCGCACAAACCAATCGTGCCGAACGGTAACACTGTACCGACATACATTTATGCTTTAGGCGGCATTGAGGAAATTGGTAAAAACATGTACGTCCTAGAACACGATGATGAAATTTATATCATCGATTGTGGAATTAAGTTTGCTGACGAGAATGTGCAACTAGGAGTTAACTCCATTATTTGTCCATTTGACTATCTAGTAGAAAACAAAGATAAAGTTAAAGGATTGATTGTTACTCATGCTCATGAAGACCACATTGGTGGAATTCCTTACTTATTAAAAACATTACCAATACCAAAGGTATATGCCGCTAAATTAACTGCTGGTATTATTAACAAGAAGCTAAAAGAACATAAGGATCTATTACCTCATGCTTTTGAAAACTTTACAGACGATACTAAGATCGTTTCCAAACACTTTAAGATTGAATTCTTCCGTGTGTGTCACTCCATTCCCGATGCTTTTGGAGTTTACTTTGAAACTATTAACGGTAAGATAGTATCAACTGGTGACTTTAGATTTGACTTCTGTACGCAAGGTGATGAATCGGATATTCTCAAGATGGCTGACTTCGGTAAAAGAGATATTGATATCTTATTGTGTGAATCTACCAATGCTGATACCACTGGTTTTAGTTTAAGCGAGAAATATATCATTGATGAACTTCGAAGAATCATTGTTAAAACGCGTGGACGTATCATAATTTCAACATTTGCCTCTAACTTGGGCCGAATCGAGGAAATTATTGAAATCGCCGTTAAAGCCGGTCGTAAGATCTGTTTGTGTGGAAGATCAATGGAAACCAATATTGAAACTTCTATTAAGGTAGGTTTCTTAAACGTAAATAAAGCTTGTTTCATTGAGGCCCGTGATGTAAATCAATATAAAGATGAAGAGGTCATGATTCTATGTACTGGTTCGCAAGGTGAAGATCTAGCGGCTTTAAATCAAATGGCGAACGGTAAACATAATTGAATTACTTTGAAACCAACCGACACTTTAATTCTTTCATCTAATCCTATTCCAGGTAATTTTACGGCAGTGGAAACTCTTGTTAATAAATTTTATAAGACTGGTATGACCATCATCCAAAATACCCCAACTCGTAAGATCCATGCTTCAGGTCACGCGACACAAGTAGAACAACAATTAATGTTTAAATTAATTAACCCTCAATACATTGTGCCCATCCATGGTGAATATAAAATGTTGAAGTCATTGAGAAACAACGCCATTCAATCTGGTATTAACAAAAATAATGTTATTCAAGTTATTAATGGACAGAAGATTGAATTATTAAACCATGTCGCTTCAGCTACTCAGGAATTTATCGATAGTGGTGAAGTATATGTTGATGGCAATAAGATTAACTCTGATTCCACCGGATTATTAAAATATCGTACTGTGCTATCACAAGATGGTGTATTTAATGTAACCATGATTATTGATCGTGCTAATAAACGAGTTACAGAATTACCGGTAATCTCTACGCGTGGCTGTTTCTTTGCTAAAACATCAACTCCATTAATTACCAAGATTGCTTATTCAATTAAAGAGAATGTAGAAAAATCCATGCATACTAAGAATTGAAATATTAATAATAATGAAATTCGTCGGATTGCCGAGCACACCACAGAATTCTTCATATGAAAGAATAAAAGAAAAAAACCATTGGTGCGAACAACAGTTTTTGATGTTTAATTTATTCCACTAACGGTTTTAGACCATTTTGATCTAATCGTTTTTCAATTCTATCAAAGCGTGCATTATTTCTAGCTTCGAAGTCATACATATATGTTTGAAATCAAATTGGCGGTTTCTTTGGCGTCATATGTCTGATTATAAAACATTGCATCAATTCTCCATTCATATTTTTATTAAGCGTAGCTTTATTTACCTGAATATCAACTAGTTCTCTTGTGATACTATTTTTCTGTTTCATAACATTCTCCTATTTTCTGCAAAGGCAATTAACCCCTACATATACTAATAGCAACGAAATCT
>JAISKE010000092.1 GCA_031261045.1 Mycoplasmataceae bacterium
GAATCCTTTGCTCAATATATCGAAAAATCTATGGCACGTAAAGCTAAGTTTAAACCAAAAGAATCCTTGACTAAAAAAGTGGAAAATCTAGCTGGTGACGACATCGATTCATTTGCAGACGACAAGTAAATAATTAAAACTAGAAAATCATAAGTGCAACGCCTATAGTAAAATATAGGCGTTTATTTTTAGTTTATTTAGATTGCAGCTAAAGTTATAAATTTGGATTAGCGGCAGTAAATTCCGAATAATATCATAAATCACCAACATTTACAGTCTGTGTTTGATATGCTTCTAACCAAGTCTCAGTTTCATGTCCTGAAATTGTGCACGTGCCAGTGGTGATTACTTTAGGAACAACTACCGTGGTGACAGGAGGGCTGTTATTCTTCCAAAATTGTACACCTTCTAAGCCAGAGCCATTGAACATTATTGGGACATAATTAGTAGGAGGAATTAAGAAATCACTTGAAGGTAAAAAACCTACGCTCTCGAGTGCTGAATCACCATAAAATATATAATAAGGTTCATATGCAAATTTGAGGGTGCCGAATCACACAATTTTCATTGATGACATTTCTCCAAAAGCATAATTACCTATAGACATACCGTCATTACCCGTATATGGAATGACAAAATTTCCAGCAGCTGATACCATTTTATTGCATTGATACAAGGACATATAATCATATGTGTGAAGTCCAGTTAGAGACAACCAATTGGTGATTTGCATTTTAGTATCTCCTTTAAAGCAATTTCTAGGTAAAACAGCAATACTTGGGTTAAGCTTAACTGTTTCTAAGTTTGTGCATGCGTCAAATTGATTAATGTTAAGAGTTGATACACTTGATATATCAACATGTACCAATGAGGAACAATTATCAAATCTGACCTTAAGATTCGTTATATGCCCTATATCTAATCCCGTAATTGTTGATGTATCACCCAACATAGAATGTCAATCATCAACATAAGGGGCGCTATAAGAATCTAACGTTAAACAATCTTCTGGAAGATGAAGTATAGAGTATGGCGACAAATTAGTATTTTTATAGACCCCAAAAACAGTAGTTCAATCAGAAGAAGTGGTTAAATATTCATAAGGTATTCAACTAGGGTCAACACTAGAATTTTCGTAAATATAAACATTCCATTGAAGAGTAACGCTCCCTGATAAACTTTTGCTATTTGGCGTAGCCGTAATGGTTAGATCGAAAGAATTTAAAGCATCACTATTCATATTAGTTAGTGATACACCGACATTGTTAGTAATTGTATAGTCTGTTACACTAATGCTTTGCGAAATGTTATTTAAAATTGTTTGTACGCTATAAACGACAGCAGATGAAGTATTTATTTGTTGGCCTTCGTACTCCGTAATATTAGTAGCATCGTTGACCTTTAGGGATACACCATAAATACTGTTAAAACCTGTAATCGCAGTAAGCTTTATTCTTCTATCAATTAATAGGGAGATATGCGTGCTAGCAACTTCTATATCATTGCCTCCGTTTACAATATACCCTGTAATGGTAAGTTGTGTGTCAGAATCGGGATAACTATCCATTACAACGATGTTATCGTCTTCAATATGAGCGTAACTTTCATCGCTTAATTCAAAATATGTAATATCTGCAGTTGGGTTTCCATTTTTAGCTTGTTGAATTTCAGTTTGTTCACCAATTCCGTTGAGGGTTGCGTGTTGACATTCAATACTATAATTTACCATTGATACTGAAAAAGTTACGTTAGTGTCGGCAATTCTAGCCGTATAAGTTTTAGCTTGAGGTGTATCTGCTGGGTGGGCTTTGCCAGAAATAAGCCAGCTCCATGGGTTCTCTATTGAACCGTCTCCGCCGGCTTCGTTATAATCAAAAACATCATTATTAAATCCATCAGTAATAGGAGCAACAGCTGGCCTAGCAGCTCCATTGTGACCTACCACACAAATTTTAGCAGTGCCTGTAATTGTGCCTCCGATCATTTCAAGTGTATTGTTTGAATCTAGATATGCCGAATAAACTTTATTTTGTGGTTCTGATGTATTCTTGTGCCAAATAGCGTAGCCGGCCCCAATGCCAGTTCCGGCCATGATTATTGCCCCCCCTGCAATGGAGCACCCCATAATTATTCTTTTTTTCTTAGCAGAACTTGCTAATGTTTTTGTTTCCCCCATACATCCTTCTTTCCTACAAAACATTATATGTGGTATTTCATCAACGAAGCCATAAGGATGACAAAGCTTTTAACCGTTCATAGATAAGCATTTGTAATAGTCATGGGTTACATGATTTAAATTTCGAATCACGCCGCTCGGTGTGATTTTTTATATGTGTTTAACTAAATCAAATATAATTTTTTTGTTACTTTGTTTCATTAAAAATGAACCAGAGACAAAGTGGTCAACTCATTCAGCAGTTTGTTTAATAACTTCTAAATTAACTCCACCATCTAATTGGATGGTTAAATTAGGATTAATGGTGTCTTTAATGTGTTTTACTTTTTTTAGATTATCAATCGCATTAGGAATAAATGCTTGTCCACCCTTACCTGGTTCCACGCTCATAATGCAAACATAATCACAGATGGATAAGTAGTCAGTTAAATTATGAGCATCTACGGTTGCTTTAATTGCGATACCAAATTTAATGTGATGCTTTTTTAAGATATCAAATGCTTTGGTGGCAGTTCTTTTATCAGTTACTTCGGGATGAAAGGTTAAAGAGTTAACGGGATATTTAATGAAATGTTCAATCCAATTAAGTGGATCTTGAACCATCATATGGACATTAGCTTTTAGACCGCAATCATGAATTAAAGTTAACCACTCTGGTCCAAAGGCGGTATTTAAAACAAAAATTCCATCCATTACATCATAATGGATATATTCAGCACCAGCGCGTTTTACTTCCATTAGCTGTTCTTTCATTTGCTTCACGTCAAACGCAAGCAATGAAGGTTCTAGAATCTTCGACATTATTTCTTAAATCCCTTAGTGGATTCGCCAATGTCAGTAATGCCAGTATCTTTAACGAAAAATTTAAGGATGTTAGCAATTTTTTCATCGTGACACATGAAAGTTACCACATCACCTAATTCAAATTTAGTATCATTAGTTGGTGGGAAAATAACTTCACCTTGTCTTTGAATCATCATCACGGTAGCGTCGTGCTTATTACGAATGTCTAATTCTGCTAATGACTTATTTAAAATTAACTTATTATTAACGGTACTCTTAACTCATGAGAAACCATTACCGACACTAGTAATATCAACACCCACATTGAATAATGCTTGGAATGCAATTCGGTCAGCAATTTCAATTTCAGGGATAACCACACGTGCAATACCCATAGTTTTAAGAACACGTTTATGAACATTGTTGGTAGCTTTAGCAATGATATCTTTTAAACCCAATTCACGTAAGTTGGCGCAAACCATGATACTTACTTCAATGTTGCTAATAGCGACAATTACCGTACTAACGCTAGTAATACTAGTTTCTGCTAAAGAGTTAATATCGGTGCTATCGCATTCTACGGCAATCTCGTAAATTTTAGAGGCTTTTTTAACTGCTTCACCATCGACATCAATCACCATTACGTCCTTACCCATTTTGTGTAGTTGTAAGGCTACTTCTTGTCCGAAACGGCCTAAGCCGATTACGCAATAACTATTTTTTGTCATACTTTTTACCT
>JAISKE010000007.1 GCA_031261045.1 Mycoplasmataceae bacterium
ATTCCTAACAAATTTACCGGCATACCGAAGCACATGCGTACGATTAACAATAATTAGTGCTTGAATAAAGGAATATTTTATTTGTTTGGTGTTGTAATGTTCTAAACAATCGATTAAAGAATAATACATGGTAGAGTTAAAATCCTTGTAATCTAATGGTAGACTATAAAACGTTTCATCTACTAAGTTTCATGTTAAACGCTTTAAAGATGAACGATATTTATGTTTTATAATTTCGTAAGCTGAATTTATGTGCTCCGTTTGATATAGATAAGTTAATTCTTGATCAGTCATAATACTCCCGATATTAATTTTATTTCATAAACAAGAAATTCATTCCGTAGTTTCTTCAAATATTTTTTAATTATTTTCCATTCATTTTAAATCTATAATTTAGATATGAAATTCCATTTTAACCTAGCAGATATAAAAAAAGCACAAAAGAATATCGCTGGGATTGTGAAGAAAACGGATTTAGTCTATGATTGTGAAGCAAGCCGTAAATTAGGCGGTAGGCTTTATCTTAAAATGGAAAACGACCAAGTAGTTCACTCATTTAAAATCCGTGGAGCATTAAACGCACTTAAAAATTTAACTCCTCAACAAGCAAAAGCTGGAGTGGTTGCTGCTAGTGCGGGTAATCATGCCCAAGGCGTAGCCTATTCAGCAACCAAACTGGGGATTAAATCAATTATTGTTATGCCAAACTCAGCACCGGCAGCAAAAGTAAAAGCTACTTTAAGATTTGGCGCAGAAGTAGTATTTGGACCGACACCATTTTTTGATGACGCTAATAAATTATCACAACAATTAGCAAAGAAAAACGGTTATACCCTAATTCCTCCATATGATGATGCTAATGTGATGGCTGGCCAAGGAACCATCGGTGTAGAATTGTTGCAACAAAACCCTGACTTGGATATGGTAATCGTGCAAATTGGTGGTGGTGGTTTAATTAGTGGTGTAGCCACTGCAATTAAAACCATTAAACCATCATGTGAAGTTATCGGTGTCCAAACTGAGAATTTTCCATATGCCTTTGATGCTTATAGTGGTCACACTCTAAAGAGCCCGACGAGGAATGTTCCTACAATTGCTGATGGTATTCAAGTTAAACAACCTTCTGCTACAGCAATTAAAATCATGAAGAAATATGTATCTCGTGTGGTTACGGTAAAAGAACAAGAAATTCGACGTGCGATTGCCTGATTAGCGGAAAAAGATAAAACAGTAGCTGAAGGAGCGGGAGCTACAGGAATCGCTGCAGTTCTTTCACGAATGATTGATATTAGAGGACGAAATGTTGCGGTCATCATTTCTGGTGGTAATATTGATATTGATAAATTTATTGCTGTTTGTATTGAATCATTGAATGAAACTAGACAACGAGTAGCATTTAAATTATTTTATGAGCCTAAAACATATAAGTTGATTTTTACAATTTTACAAGCGGTTAGTGGAAGAATCTATTGTTTAAATGGTACAAAAGTCCTTACTATTGATGACAAATTGTGCAAGGGATGGAATGAATTATCTCTCTTTACAACAAGTTGTAAGAACACTAATAGGTTTTTTACAGCCTTAAAATTACATAAAGTTAAATTTAAATTATTTTAGTTGAACTTTAATAGTTGCTAATAAAATACCGGTAGCGACGGCCACATTTAATGATTGTACATTGCCATGCATCGGAATCTTAACATTGAAGTCAGCTGTTTTTAATAATAAAGGAGAGATACCATTTTCTTCGCTACCAACAATAATTACACTCTTTTGGTCGTATTGCACTTTAGCATAGTTGGCTGATTGATCATCTAATGTAGAAGCATAAATTCAATAGCCAGACTTTTTTAATTGATTCAAAGCATTGGATAAGTTAGTTACTCTAATTAAATTTAAATTACTAATCGCCCCCATACTGGTTTTAATGACAAAGTCATTGACTTGTACTTGGTTATCTTTTTTATAAATTACAGTTTTGACTCCAAAAGCGTCACAAGTTCTTAAAATAGAACCAAAGTTCTGTGGGTCTTGGATGCTATCAATCATTACAATAATATCTTGTGATAATTTTTTGTTTAATCACTCTTCTAGCGAAACAGTTTTATTGGCGTTATTCAAAGTACTAATAATACCTTGGTGATTTAAATTATCATCAAACTGATCAAATCATTTCTCATCATGAATGGTGTAACTAATGTGGTGTTTGTCTAATATGGTAATAATATCTCTTCGTCCAGGAAGTAAATCTACTTTCTGCACGTTTTTGATATTATCAAGTAAAGCCTTTTTGCCAAAAATAACACTCATTAGATAACCTTCTTATCAATTAATGTTTGACGATACTTATCAGAAAGGATGTAGTCTTTTTCATTAGTAGCACGCTTTCATTCTTCAATTAGTGAATGAATGTCCGGATTATTTAATGGATTCACATATTGAATTCCTAGAACGCTGAATTCATTTACAATAACCGCTACGTCTTTTTGGAATTCATCAAATTTTTTACCACGAATATAAGATGCTAATTTTTTAACTTGTTCTCATAATACAACTTTAGCATTAGGGATATCCAAGTCATTATTCATATGTTTAATAAACTCTTCGCCCATTGGTACAATGTGTGATTGCACCGGAATATCATTAAAGATCATTTGAACATATCCTTGATTGATTTGTTGAAACATTTTTAATAGTTCATTACTTGACTGTTCAAATAATTCTGGAGTAAAGTTCATCGGATTTTGATATTTTGTTTGATATAAAAATCAACGTACATCGTTACCTGTATATTTAGTTAGAATATCCTTTACTAAAACGAAATTGCCAAGCGACTTAGCCATTTTCTCATCATTTACATTAACGTGACCAACATGCATTCAAATGTCGGCAATATTTCGATGATATAAAGCATTGTTTTGTGCGTTTTCATTTTCGTGGTGTGGAAATTTAAGATCAATTCCGCCACCGTGAATAGTTACATGGTCACCAACAAGTTTATTTATAAAAAAAGCACATTCGGTGTGTCAACCAGGTCGACCAACTGATCATGGTGACTTTCAATTTAAACCAGTTTCTGTTTTCTTTCATAATACGAAATCAAGTGGTGATCTTTTATCAATTGCTAATTCTTTTCTAACGCCCTCTTTTAGTTGCTCAATGTTTTGGTGAGATAACACGCCATAGTTTTTAACACTACTGATGTCAAAGTAAACATCACCATTATCGGTAACGTATGCCGCCTTAGCATCAACCAATTTACTAATATATTTAATAATGCCATCAACGTTTTGTGAAACTTTAGGCATTTGCATTTCCACAGTGTTTAAGGCTTTATTGATGTCTAAATAATGTTCGTAATATAAAGTAGAGATGGCGCTCTCAGTAGTTTTCTCTTCTTTAGCCTTATTAATAATCTTGTCATCAATATCTGTAATATTATGAATGTAAGTAACGGTATAACCTTGTGTTCTCATGAAACGTACAAGCGCATCAAAAGCAACTAAAGGACGTGCATTACCTATATGAATATCGTTATAAACAGTTGGCCCACAATTGTAGACTGTAATGTTTTTAGATACGACATCAAACGTTTTATTACTTAACGAATCATAAAGCTTCATATTTTAATTAATTATAATTGTATTTATATAATAACCACTACAATGAGCGATAAAGAAGAGAAAAAGGAATCGAAAGACCCTAGTCTACTAAAAGCTTTTACAGTCGAAGCTAAAGACCGTTGTTTTTCAGCTAAAGATCGTTGATTAAAAGTTCTTGGTATTATCTTTATTCCTTTTATATATGGCTTTGTATGCATCGCAGCATTTTGAAACCCGTTGGCTAAAATTGGTAGTATTCCAATGTCAATTGCTAGTTTAGATCAAGAAAAAGTACTAGTTCAAGATTACGATACATCAAATAATCCAATGGATGACGTTAATGGTGAATCCAAAGGGATGTGTTTGGGTATACCAGAAATGTGATCTGATGCTCTACCCAATACAGAAAACATAAATTTTACGCAACATTTCCCAGAAAATTTAACGCTTGATGAATATAAGACTTGGGGTGAATCGCACGTTGTTGCTTCAGTCCTTACAGAAGGTGGCAGCGTACTAGATTATTCACACACAATCTCATCATATAACGGCAATGTTCAATCAATCTCTTTTATGGATTCAATGATGACTAATTGACAAAATGGTGATATGAGCGATATTTTTAAGTTTAATTCCAAACAGAATCTTTATGAAGCAGATATTAATGAAAGTTTAAAAATAAGTAACATTAAATAT
>JAISKE010000024.1 GCA_031261045.1 Mycoplasmataceae bacterium
AATCAAATTGATGATGGCGATAAAAAATGCACAAATCAGAACAATTGACTGCATCAATGCATAGTCGCGCTGATTTACAGATTCGTATAAAAGAAAGCCGATACCGGACATGCTAAAGACGGTTTCAACCACCACAGCGCCCGCAAGGAACAGTCCAAGATTGAGCCCGATCATGGTAACAACCGGAATCATGGCATTCTTAAAAGCATAGCGCCAGTTTACGATCGATCTTCGAATGCCTTTGGCATAAGTTGCCGTGATATAGTCCTCATTTAGGGTATCGATCATACCCGAACGCGCCAGCCGCGTGATTCCGGCCGCCATCATCATGACATTGGTCGCAATTGGCAGTATATAATACTTTATATCCTGACCCGCACCGATAGCAGGAAGGATGTTCAATTTCAGTGCGAAGATATACACAAGTAATATTGCCAGCCAAGGCGTAGCAATCGACTGCCCGAACAGCGCAAAAGCTACGGCGACAAAGTCGATCGGCTTTCCGCGGTTTGCCCCTGCCACAACGCCCAGAACAATAGAAATTATGGCGCCGAACAAAACCGTACCAAAAGCGATCTTTGCCGTGACAGGAAGTCTTGCCAGTATGATAGGCAAAACAGGAGTTCTATAACTGGTAGACATGCCAAAGTCTCCATGAAAAACACCGATGATATACTTGAAGTATTGTTCGATCAGCGGTCTGTCGAGACCAAGCTTTACTTCCATCGCGGCTACTTGTTCCGGAGTAGCAGAATCAGGAAGTAATAATTTTGCAGGGCTCCCCGGGGCAATTCGCACCAGCAGAAACGCTATAATCGACACGCAAACCAATACGAATAACGTCAGCAAAAGACGTTTGACGATAAACCTTGCCAATGACCTACCTCCTACATTTCGACCAATTACGTGTGCGGACAACCCGCCCGCACACGTAATTATAGCATTTAAGATTTGGTTACAAATTCTTGCGAAGCTAAAATAATGTATTGTAGTTTACCATGATAATCATTTAAAGCGATGTAAGCATGTGTCTTGTCTTGATTAATAATTTCAGATAAAGCCTTGCTTAAAGTTTTGGGTTCAATATCTTTAACCGTGAAGTAATTAATATTTTTAGATGCACTTATTTCTTTAACCATCGTTTTAATCTTGCTTGATTCATTAACGGCATTAGATTTTTGTTGTTCGTACATTGAGGTATTAAATAATTCATCTAATTCTAGATATTGTTTTTTTAATTGATCTAGGGCTGATAACGAATATTCAAATTTCATTTCCTTAATTAAATTAAGAACTTTAATATTCTCAGATTTCGATTGCATTCCTTGAACTTTAGATTTTATTTCATCAACAGCATGTTTAATATATTTACTAATAGTTGCATTGGAAGTAATGCCTTCTAGTCTTCATGAACCGCTACCCTTATTATCAACCCTAAGAATTAAAAATTGTTCAATATCGCTCGTTTTATTGACGTGAGTACCACCACATATTTCCATAGAGACGTCGCCCATAGAAACAACTCTTAAATCGTTGCCTAGTTTACTATAGGTTTCTTCGAATCAAGCCATCGCTCCAGCTTTTTTAGCTTCGTCTAATGACATAATTTTTGTTTGGACATTAAAACCAGCTTGAATATACTCATTAACCTTAGCTTGAACTTGAGCAATTTGTTGATCAGTAAGCTTTGCGTGATAGTGATAATCGAATGAAACTTTATCAGCAGATTTAAAAGCACCTTCTTGTTTGATATTTTTATCAATAACTGTTTGTAAAGCATGTTGAATTAAATGTTCTACAGAGTGGTTACGAGACGAGTCTAATCTGTTTTGTTTATTAACAATTAAATGTGCTCCATCACCAACCTTAATTCCTTTATTGGCATTAATTAAATGCAAGTGTTGCATATTAGGCGCTTTGACTACGTCAAGCACATCGTATTTCTTATCTTGAATAACGATTTGTCCAATGTCGTGTAGTTGCCCGCCACTAGTAGCATAAAAGATAGTTTTATCAAATACCAATCATCCCTTACCGTCTAGTTCGTTGATTGATTTAAAATTCTCATCAAAGCACGCAACAACTTTTACATGTTTCATTTCTAAATGGTCATAATCGAAAATTGATTTAACTTTAAGAGAAATTAAATCAGCATTTTGTGAAACCATACCTTTAATGTCAACTGATGATTTAGAAATTTCTTGGTGTTTCTTAAAACGTTTATTAAATGACTCGGTGTCTAGTTTTACCTTCTTAGTTTCAGCTAACTCGCTAATAATTTTAAATGGGAACCCATAAGTATCTACCAGTTTAAATAATGTTTCGGTATCAATAGTTTTATTCTTAATAGAATTTTCAAATAATTCGTACCCTTTGCTTAAAGTAGCAAGGAATAACGATTCTTCTTTTTCTAAAACTATTACAATGTTGTTTTCTTCTTTTAAAAGATAAGGATAACTGTGAGACATAGTTTTAATAACTACTTTAGCAACACTAGATGAGAAACCTTTATCAATTCCTAAACGTTTGGCAGAAACCATTGCTCGACGAATTAATTTACGCAACACATAACCACGATCTTTACCTGAAGGTAATGCACCGTCAGCGATAGCAAAAGTGCAAGCTTTAATGTGGTCAGCGATTATTTTGAAATCTTTATTAATTAAAAACTGCGGAGATTGTTTATCAAAGAAAACATTTTCATCATATTTTGACTTAGTTAAACTTTCGATTTGTTTAATCACGGGAGCAAAAGCATCAGTATCAAAGTCAGTGTGTTTGTCTTGGCTAATACATGCTAAACGTTCCAGCCCAGCGCCAGTATCAATATTTTTACGAGCAAGATCTGTGTAATTATTTTTACCGTCATTATTGTATTGACTAAATACAATATTTCAAACTTCCACGTAACGGTCATTTTCAATGTCGTCAATAAATAATTTAATTCCTTGGTGCTTTGGATCGTACTTTTCGCCACGGTCAAAATATACCTCAGTACACGGACCACAAGGACCCTGACCGATGTCTCAGAAATTACGTTCTTTGCCGCCTTTAATGATGTGATCTTTCTTAATACCTTGAGCTAATCATATTTTTAAAGCTTCCGCATCATCTTTATAAACCGTGATGTACATCATTTCGGGATTAATTCCATAATGCTTAGTTAATAGCTCATAAGCCATTTCGATTGCTTCTTTTTTAAAATAATCACCAATGGAGAAGTTGCCTAACATTTCAAAGAAAGTATGATGACGCGCAGTCACACCAACATTCTCAATATCGTTTGTACGAAGGGCTTTTTGGCTATTAGCTAATCTGTTTGATGGCGGAGTAGAAATTCCAGAGAAATAAGATTTTAGTGTCGCCACTCCAGAGTTTATTCATAAAAGAGAGGGATCGTTAATAGGGATAAGTGATTTAGACGGAATGATGACATGACCTTTAGATTGGAAATAATCTAATCAAGTTTGTCTAATTTGATCGGTGGTCATTTTTTTCATAATTCAATTAATTATAAATATTAATATAATATATTTCCAATTTTGGCGCAAACCTCTATAATATATAACCCTTTAACGTAGTTAGGAACTTAATGAAGAAAAGCAAGAAACCAGTTAGTAAATCTAAAAAAATAATTAAGAAAGCCCCTGCTAAGAAAAAAGTAGTTGCGTCTAAAACTGTTTCTAAAAAATCTAAACA
>JAISKE010000100.1 GCA_031261045.1 Mycoplasmataceae bacterium
CCAACAATAGATTCAATAAATATTACATTAAATGATAAAGTAGATGAACTTAAAAGAATGCTCTTACAATATTACAAAAAACATATACATAATAATTTATTCAAATATATGTTACTTAAATAGATTGTTTACAGCAATCGTAGAACATCTTATCTAATTGTTTTTGAAATGACAGCTTAGTTACTTGTTTTGATCAAGCGGTTCATTGAATGTAACCATGTAGATACTTACGACCTACGCCTCTAGTGCGCGTAATCATGGCTTTTAACATTGAGTGGAATGAATTAACTGAATTAATGTTTAAATTACCACGTTTGATATGTTTAATATTCTTGCGAGCATAGTTATCAGCTTTGGTCTGAACAATCTTAATCCCTTCATTTTGGGCAAATTCCCCATAAGCTTTTTCACAGTCAGAAATTAATAAAGTGTCTTCGGCTTTCACAATCATATTCTTGAAACAAGATTCCATCTTTTCAGTAGAGTTCTTACCCATCCCATTAAAAATCGCTACAACCTTGCCAGAACGATCCACACCAGTGGTGTAACAAATTAGATTGTTACTAATGCCTCGTTTTGTTTCGACATCGTGACAGCTCTGACCTTTCTTACCCTTGAACGAAAATCTAAAGAATGTATCGTCAATCTCAATCATCCCTTTCAGTTTGTTAGATGCTATACGATTAGCTAGAGCATGAATAATCTTATGTCTTCAAATTAACGCTGTTTCTTTATTAACCTTGCAAATTTCTGCTGACTTACGAATAGACACACCCGAAATCATTAGTTCCAAGAAGTTGAATCATACATCTTTATTTTTGTGCGTTTTGAAGAATACACTATCTGTAGTAGGCGCAAACTTTTTGGTACAGTCTACACATTCATACCGCTGTAGTCCTTTAGAATGACCATCTTTTCGAACATGGATTGAACCACAATGAGGACAAGCAAAATGACTTTCATTACGTACGCTGTCGATTTCTTTGTATAGATTGTTGACGCTGGAGGACTGTTGTTTAGTTATGAGCTCGTTGACTAACTTGTTAAATTCTTCTCTTGGTAGTGAATTGATTAAATCTTTAATTGTATTAATGTTTGTACTGTATATATTCATAGTCTTGCTCCTAATTACTACCATTATAATACATTATTAATACAAATGTAATATTATTTTAAAGATTTTTCATATATCACTAAATATCCCTATTTAACCCGTACATACAGATTTCTTTTTAAGTTTAAGTGCTGGTTTGATCCATCAATCTCATATCCCGTAAACACAACTAATTAAAGCCATTGTGAACATTACAATTAGGATGGGATTTAACGTAATAGACCAAAGCACGATACCGGTAATGTCTAATAGTGCTCATAAAATTCATTGCTCTTTATAACGTCTAATCATTAAAATCACTGCTGCGATGTCTAACATTAATACTGCTGAATCAGTAATATATTGTGACCATTGATTAGGTTTCCAAGTATCTGGCGGATACCATATTTTACTAAACCCATGATAAGACTCTAACCATGCAAATAAGCCAATGGCTGTTAATAAAATTAAACTACCAATGATATATCAGTATCATTTTAAGTTAGCGGGTTCAACTGTGTCCTTGTTGGAAGAATTTTTTCGTCACATTACAATTCCAATAATTTGCATTGGAACTTGAATTGCTCAATAAGTAATTCACGATCCCGTGTTACTAGCAAAATAAGCAATTGTTCCTAATAGCACACAAGCAATTATTCCTCAATAGTAGTTCGATATCTTTCTAATTGCGGCCAAGATTAAACATGCTGCGTTAATAATATTCGCTCCATATGAAAGACAAATAATCATGTATTCTGTGTTAGTTTTACTTAACGAGCCAATAGCATTAGTGTTCGCAGAATCGGGAACAATCATTTGATAAATAAATATTCCAGTCGCTGCCAAAAAATTTACTAAAAGCAATATTTGACACAACAATGGTCATTCAGTGAAAAAGAGTATTTTTTTTCACTCTCTTTTTTTTGGTTGAAGATTTTTATTTCCGCTAATCATTGAAATAAATTATATTACTTCGTAATCTCTTTGTCGGTTTCTTGTTTGTCAACTTCTGGTTGAGCTTCAGGAGTTTTTTCTGGTAATTCAATGACGGTTGGAGTCTCGACATGCTTAGTAGGCTTTTTAGATTTTCTAGTTTTGATAGCCGCTTCTTTAGCTTCTATTTTTTCTTCGTGTTTCTCTTCATCTAATTTCTTATTTTGTTTTTGTTTCTCAATCGCTTCTTCGGGTAGTTTTAAATTCTTGTGAATGTAGTCAATTTGTTTCTTAACGATAGTTTCTAACAATAACAATGCTTCGACGATCAAGTCTAACTCTTTACGATTCTTTTTAATGATGTCTTTAGCTTTATCATATTGTGTTCAGATGATGTCGTTAATTTCTTTATCAATCTTTTCAGCCGTATCTTCTGAATAAAATTTTTGGAATTGATTTACTTGACCTTCACTTGGAATGTATTGCGTCATACCTAAATCGGTCATACCTAATTGGGTTACCATAGATCGAACAATGTTGGTTACCTTAAATAAATCATTAGATGCGCCAGTAGAAATTTCGGTTTTACCATAAACCACTTCCTCAGAAGCACGTCCACCTAAAATGGCAGTAACGATTGATAGTAAGTCTGATTTCTTTTGAATGTGGATTTCTTGCTTTTCAGGGGTAGATAAAGTATAACCAGCGGCTTGACCACGAGGAATGATAGTAATTTTCTCAACCACATCAGCACCCGGAGTATGCAAGCCAACTAAAGCGTGACCGGCTTCATGATAAGCTATTTGTTTCTTTTCATTATCAGTAATCACACGAGATTTTTTAGCTGGACCAGCAATTACACGATCAATTGCTTCATCTAGTTCTTCGGTACCAATAACTGATTTTCTAAATCTTACTGCAAGTAAAGTAGCTTCATTTAAAACGTTTTCAAGTTGGGCGCCAGAGAAACCTGGAGTTCGTCTTGCAATGTCTTCTAAGTGAACAGAACTTGATAAATTCTTATTACGAGCATGAATTCTTAAAATAGCTTCACGTTCTTTAATGTCTGGTAAGTTAACTGAGATGTGACGGTCGAAACGTCCTGGACGTAAAATTGCGTCATCTAAAACATCTAAACGGTTGGTTGCAGCCATAACAACGACACCAGTCTTAGTACTAAATCCATCCATCTCAGCAAGTAATTGGTTAATCGTTTGATCAGCTAAACCAGAACCACCCATGATATCACCTTTACCACGCTTACTAGCAACAGAGTCTAACTCGTCGATGAAGATGATGGATGGTGCAGCTTTCTTTGCTTTCGTAAATAGATCACGTACACGCTTAGCTCCAACACCGACTAACATATCTTCAAATGCTGAACCAGATACTTGGAAGAATGGTACAGCTGCTTCACCAGCTACGGCTTTCGCTAATAATGTTTTACCAGTTCCTGGAGGACCGTATAAAATTACTCCACGAGGTGTTCTGGCACCCATAGCAGCATACTTGTCAGGATTCTTTAGGTAGTCCACAATTTCCATTAGCTCAGCTTTTTCTTCTTCTATTCCAGCGACATCAGAGAACTTAACATTTGATTGAACTAGTTTAGCTTGAGATTTACCCATACCAAAGATGGAACCTTCGCCTTCGCCACCGCCACCTTGCATCTTCATGGCCTTAGCCATAATGTAAACCATGACACCTAACAATAACAAAGTAGGAATTAAGTTTAATAAGAATGAAGGCCAAACAGATTCAGTCTTAATAGACATATTGTTATGAATCGCAAAGTTAATAATATCTTTGGATTGTTGGTCACTAAGTTGCGCACCACCAACTTGAATATTGATTCCAGCGGAGCTATCATATTCATCAGCATAAAAACAAACTGTACCTTTATCAGTTTTGGCATAAATTAATCAAACAGAGTATGAACCACCAGCATTACTAATGTATGGATTAGATCAAATTAATTTATTAT
>JAISKE010000105.1 GCA_031261045.1 Mycoplasmataceae bacterium
GGAATCATCGATATCAGCAACGGCGCCTTCTCCGACTGCTTTGGCCTCACCTCTGTCGCCGTTCCCAATACTGTCACCGCCATCCATTCCGGCGCCTTCTCCGACTGCTTCGGCCTCACCTCCCTATACTTAACTGATTTTACCGGATCATATGGTGTAAATTGACTATTCAATTGCACATCGCTAAAAAACGTATATATTTCTGAAAACACCACCGTTACAGATGAAAATGATGATGGATGGGGTCGAGTTGGTCCAGAACATGGATGTAAATTATTTGCACCAAACGAAACTAAGGCAAATAGTTTCAGAAGTGGTGTTATAGAAGGTGAATATTGCGGTCCGATCGAAGCTGCTAAATGGATCTTTACACACTCATAAATTAATTATTTATGTCCAATAGCCAAAAAATATCGCATCAATATGAACGCAATATTTTTATCTTACATACATAATAAAATATTTGCACTAAATAGTTTTATTTAATTAATAACATTTATATAATAAATGAAAATATATAAGAGGCACTTATGAATGATAAAAATGAAACATTAGCTTGCGATAGTTGTCAAGCTAATGATAAATTCAAACAGTTTGAGGAAACAATCCTAAAAATTAGAAAATCTGATGGGACTAAATTGATGGCTTTACAAGAAGCGCAAACCCTATTTGGTTATTTAGATAAGGATGCAATGAATATTATTGCCAAGACATTTGAAACTAGCACTAATGAGATTTATTCCATTGCATCCTTTTATTCACAATTTAAGTTTGTAAAACAAGGTAAATATCGGATTGCTTTATGCTTAGGGACAGCATGCTATGTTCGTGGGGCAGCTAAAGTTCAAACTAAGTTAGAAGAAGTACTACAAGTTAAGATGGGACAAACTACGCCTGATGGTAAGTTTACCTTAGGTAGTGCCCGTTGTGTTGGTTGCTGTGGATTGGCTCCGGTAATGTTAATTAATGAAAAGGTATATCCGACCATGACCCCTGATAAAGTACCTAATATCATTAGTGAGTACAAGGAGTAGTTATGGCCAAGATGACAATTGAATTATTAAATCAAATTAAAAATCAATACATTGCAAACATTGAAAAAAGTAAGATTCATCAAGAAGCAAGTTATCAAGGTAAATACCAAGTCCTAGTTTGTGCCTCAACTGGATGTATTTCTAACAATTCTAAAGATGTTTTAGCAAGATTTGAAAAGAAAATTAAAGAAGCTGGTATCGCCAACAAATGTGATGTGGTGCAAACTGGTTGTCATGGTCTTTGTGAAATGGGCCCAGTGGTAATTATTTATCCTCAAGGTGCTTTCTATGCTAAAGTACAACCAAGTGATGTTGATAAGATAGTAGAGCAACATTTAGTTAAAGGTGAAGTGGTTAAGGAAAAATTATTCTGAGATTCTTTCCGTGATGGTAAGTTAGTTCCATTATCCGAAACTGGTTTCTATAAGAAACAAATACGTATCGCTTTAAAGAACTCTGGTATTATCAATCCGGAAAGAATTGAAGAATACTTTGCGGCTGATGGATATCAAGCTCTATACAAAGTATTAAGCGGTTCACGCGAAGATGTAATTAAAATTATTAAAGAATCTGGCTTGCGTGGTCGAGGTGGTGGCGGCTTCCCAACCGGTACTAAATGAGAACTAGCATATAAGGCCATTGGTAAAAAGAAATATGTTTGTTGTAATGGCGATGAAGGAGACCCAGGTGCTTTCATGGATCGTTCCGTATTGGAAGCTGACCCACATTCTATTATTGAAGCGATGGCGATTGCTGGTTATGCGATTGGTGCAGACGAAGGCTACATATATGTAAGAGCCGAATATCCCGTTGCGGTTAAACGTTTAGAGATTGCGATTAAGCAAGCGACTAAATATGGTTTATTAGGTAAAGATATCTTTGGTAAAGGATTCAATTTCAAATTGACCATTCGTTTAGGTTCTGGCGCATTCGTTTGTGGTGAAGAAACTGCGTTAATGACTTCGGTTGAAGGAAACCGTGGTGAACCAAGACCAAGACCCCCATACCCTGCGAACTCTGGTCTATATCAATGTCCAACCGTTTTAAATAATGTAGAAACCTATGCTAACGTACCACGAATTATTCTAAATGGTTCTAAATGATTCTCTTCAATCGGAACGGAAAAATCTAAAGGTACTAAAGTATTTGCGCTAGGTGGTAAGATTAAGAACACTGGTCTAATCGAAGTACCAATGGGCATTACTTTAAAGGAAATTATTTATGAAATTGGTGGTGGAATTCTAGGCGGTGGTAAGTTTAAAGCTGCCCAAACTGGAGGACCTTCTGGTGGATGCATTCCAAATGAATTAATTAACACGCCAATTGATTACGATAACTTGATTGCTATCGGATCAATGATGGGGTCAGGTGGATTAATCGTTATGGATGAATCTAGTTGTATGGTCGACATCTGTAAATTCTACATGGAATTCTGTGCAGATGAATCATGTGGTAAGTGTGTGCCGTGTCGTATTGGTAATAAACGTTTATTGGAATTATTGACCGATATTACCGAAGGTAGAGGTAAAAAAGGTGATGTGGAAAGATTGCAAGAATTATGTATGCATATTAAATCTACCTCATTATGTGGTTTAGGCCAAACTGCCCCAAACCCAATTTTATCAACGATTAGATATTTCCGTAGTGAATATGATGCTCATGTAATTGATCATCGTTGTCCAGCGGGAGTGTGTAGTAAATTATTACAATACACCATTGATCCTAATAAATGTAAGAAGTGTTCACTATGTGCACGACAATGTCCAGTGAAAGCTATTTCTGGTGAAGTTGGTAAGACACCGTTTGTGATTGATCAAACTAAATGTATTAAATGTGGTGCTTGTATGGGCGCTTGTAAGTTTAATGCGATTGACAGAAAGTAGAAGGTATTTATATGGAAAAATTAATTAATTTAAAAATCGATAATATCCCCGTTAGTGTACCGGCAGGTTCCACTATTTTGGATGCGGCTAAAGAAGCGGGAATCACTATCCCAACTTTATGTTTTCTAAAGAAAATCAATGCCATTGGTGCTTGTCGTATTTGTTTAGTTGAAGCTAAAAATGTACGTCCATTACTAGCCGCTTGTGTATATCCAGTTAGTGAAGGTATGGAAGTGTTTACTCACACCGCTAGAGTTAACGCAGCTCGTAAAACCAACTTGGAATTAATTTTATCAACTCACGTGAAAAATTGTTTATCATGTTTAAAATCTACTAATTGTGATTTACAAAAACTATCTTTAGAGTATGCTTGTGATGAGAATAAGTTTAAAGGTGCGATGCCCGAAAACTTAACTGACGCTTCATCTCCTTCTATTATTAGAGATTCACGTAAGTGTATTTTATGTAAACGTTGTAAAGCAGCTTGTTATGAAACTCAAGCAGTTAAAGTCATTGCCGCTAACAAACGTGGTTTCGAAAGTTACATTGGTTGTGCTTACGGTGCAGAGATTGCAGACACCGCTTGTGTTGGTTGCGGTCAATGTACTTTAGTTTGTCCAACTGGCGCTTTAATGGAAAAGAATGATGTTGATCGTGTACTAGCTGCATTAAACAATCCTGAATTAACTTGTATTGTTGCTCCAGCACCATCAGTGCGTGTTGGTATTGCTGAAGAATTTGGTGAACCGGTTGGCACTAATGCTGAAGGACGATTAGCAACCGCCTTAAGAATGTTAGGCTTTCACAAAGTCTTTGATATTGATTTTGCGGCGGACTTAACCATTATGGAAGAAGCAAACGAATTAGTTGAACGTGTTAAGAACAAAGGTGTCTTACCAATGATTACATCATGCTCACCAGGTTGAGTTAATTTCTTAACAGCTTATTACCCACAATTGATTCCACATTTATCTACCGCTAAATCACCTCAAGCAATGTTTGGAGCGACTATCAAAACATATTGAGCTGAGAAAAATAAAATTGATCCAAGTAAAATCTTTGTGGTTGGTGTTATGCCATGTACCGCTAAGAAAACTGAAATTTTAAAACCACAGAACGCTAATGCGAATACACCAGACGTTGATGCCACCATCACTGTTCGTGAACTTGGTCGCTTATTAAAACGTCAAGGTATTAACTTCAGTAATTTAAAAGAATCTAAGTTTGATGATCCATTAGGTGAGTCCACTGGTGCAGCAGTAATCTTTGGAGTAACTGGTGGAGTTATGGAAGCAGCTTTAAGAACAGCGGCTGATACTTTGACTGGTAAATCATTAGCGGCTATTGATTATAAAAAGATTCGTGGTACTAAAGGAATCAAAACTGCATCGGTTGATGTAGCCGGTATGAAAGTTAATGTTTGTGTGGCTAGCGGATTAGCTAATGCTAAAAAAGTAATGGATGATTTAGCCGCTGGTAAAATGAATGATTATCAATTCATCGAAATCATGGCTTGTCCCGGTGGTTGCGTAAATGGTGGCGGGATGCCCATAATTGATCCAAATGTTGTGTCATTTGAAGAACGCGCAAAGATTCGTGCGAAAAGTATCTATAAAGAAGATGAACGCAAGACTTTACGTAAATCTCACGAAAATCCAAGCATTATTGCTTTATATAAAGATTACTTTGAAAAACCAGGTAGTCACAAAGCTCACAAGATATTACACTGTGAACATCATAAACGAAATTACATTTAGTTAAACGATGCAAAAAACTTTATCATCGTCTAAAACGAAAAGTAAACCAACTAAACACCTTAATTTATTGTGGGTAGGGTTTGCCTTTATTATTTTTGCGGCAGTTTGCTTAATCGTAGGCGCTTTTGTCGACAAATCATTAAGTCAAGCCCTAGCCGGTAAAACCTATAAACCCGACCGTTGAAATCATAGTTTTGGTAACTACTTCAGTTTTATTCCTGGAACTTTATGTTCCATATTTATAGCTTTTCTAGCTAGTGCAGTAATTTTATCACAACCTTATCAATTCAAAGCGCGCGGTGGTAAAATTGCTTACTACATCATTGCTTATGGATTGTTAGGTTTCTGCGTATGATACCAATGTTTTGATGGGGGGGTTAGAGAAATTTATTATGCCCTAGGACATGATCATACATTCGATATTAATGATGACCGTATGTGCATCTTGTATACAACTTTAATGTGTATTGGTTTTATGGTGCCATCATCATTAATTATTATTTTCAAATGTAAAAAATATCGATCGGACATGTTTAAGTGGGCCATCCTAGGCATCATGGTTGTTGCTTTAGCTTGATTAATTATGGTTCTTATGAAAAATAATTTATCACGTATTCGTTATCGTTTTATAACAGACGGAACACCAATTAATAATCCTAGACAAACATTTAAACCATGATATTCATTATTATGATTACAATCTGAAGGCGCCGGTTTTACATTCGCTTCTTTCCCGAGTGGACATACGATGTGAGCGACAACTCTATTATTAATATTGCCACTATTATCATTAGTATTTAAACACAAAACATGATTACAAATTATTACAATTTCTTTCATCGGTATGATAATGATACTTACGATGTTTGCTAGAATTCAAGCAGCGTACCATTATTTAAGTGATACGGCTGCTTCCATTTTATTATTTGGCACCACATTTACGGCTTGCTACTTTGTTATGTATAAATTTGATTGACATAAGAAGCACGAATAGATATATCTATTATTAATTATTCTATATAATATTAAGCAATTGAAAATAGAGGAATTTTTATGGCAAACATGGATTTAATTAAGAAACTTAGAGGGATGACGCAAGCTGGTGTAATGGACGCCATGAAAGCATTATCCGAAAATGGTGACGATCTTGATAAAGCTGCGCAATGATTAAGAGAAAAAGGGATTGTGAAAGCTGCGAAGAAAGCATCGGCTGTGGCTACAGAAGGCGTTAGTAAAATTTTAATCGAAGGCAACAAAGCTTTAATCATTGAAATTAATTCGCAAACTGATTTCGTAGCGATGAGTGACAAGTTTATTCAATTATCTAATGAGATCACTGAAGCTATTTTCAAATCCAATGCCAAAACTCTAGATGACGGTTTGAAAGCTAAAACGATTAAAGGTCACACCGTAGAGGAAGCTTGTACAGAATTAACGGCGACCATCGGTGAAAAAACTGCCGTAAGACGTTTTGAATTAATTATCAAGAAAGATGAAGAAGTGTTTGGTCACTACATTCATACTAACAATAAAATTGCGGTTCTTTTAGTTATGACTAAAGGTTCATCCGTTGATGCTGGCCACGATGCTGCCATGCATGCTGCTGCCATGAATCCTAAATTCTTAAATGAATCAGAAGTTGACCCAAGCTGATTAGCAAACGAAACTAAAATTTTAAAAGAGCAAACTATTGCTGAAGGTAAACCAGCTGACAAAGCTGAAATGATTGTCAAAGGTCGTGTGAAGAAAATGCTAGCGGAAGTTTGTTTAGTAGCGCAGCCTTTCTTTAAAGACCCATCTAAATCTATTGGCGAATTCTTAAAAGCTAATAACTCCGCACCAATTAAATACATTCGTTATGAAGTTGGCGAAGGTGTAGAAAAGAAAGTCGTTGATTTTGCCGCTGAAGTGGCAGAACAAATGGGACAAAAATAATGTCTACCAAGAAACAACGTATTATTTTAAAACTATCGGGTGCTGCTTTAAAATGCCGTACCAAAGATGAAATCTTATCTGCGACTAAGCTAACTAATTTAGCACAACAAATTAAAACACTGTCTAGTAAATATCAAATCGCGATTGTCGTTGGTGGTGGTAATATTTGACGTGGCGGTACAGCTGATACAAAACTATACCGTGAAGAGAAAGCTCATTAC
>JAISKE010000043.1 GCA_031261045.1 Mycoplasmataceae bacterium
CCTCATTTAATTTACTTCGTGCAGTTATATTTGGTACCACCCTTCAAAACTGTACAGCTTTAAATTTTGTCGCCATGAGTTTTAGTGATACTATTTTTCCTCATGACGGACTCATTTTATATGGCGACGGTGTAAACACTAATCCATTTGGTCCAAGTCAAACAAACTATGGTTGGAGCATTAATGATGCTACCTGATCGAACATGGCTCGCCCAGCATAACGGTTAAAAGCACATTTAAAAAGAGCTCAAAACGAGCTTTTTTCATTTACGCCTTACCGAATGAACCTAACATTTTTAATTTATCAACGACAACCCTTTTAACGCTTTCTAGAGCGATTGGGAAGTAGTTGCGAGGATCATATCCGTGTTGGTCTTTGTGTTTACCACTGATGAAGTAGTCAGATAACTCCTTAGTGAAAGCAGTTAATAATTCCGTACCAACGTTAAATTTACAAACACCATAGGTAATCGCTTTCTTAATTTGCATTTCCGGAATACCACTGCCGCCATGTAACACTAAAGGCATTTTTGGTAAAGCTTTATTAATTTCTTCTAGTCGATCAAAGTTTAAACCTGGTCAATCTTGCGGATAGTTACCATGTAAGTTACCAATTCCAGCTGCTAAACAATCAATACCGGTTGCTACCATTTCTTTGCATTCTTCAATTGTTGCTAATTGTACGGGAGCACCTTTATCTTCTACTTTGCCAGTGATTGCGCCGACCTCACACTCGACGCTAACTTTCTTAGATTTAGCTTTATCAACAACGAATTTGGTTTTAGCTAAATTATCCTTTAATGGTAGTTTACTACCGTCATACATTACGGCGCTAAAACCAGCATCAATTGCTTCTAGAACAGTTTCGTACTTGCCGTGATCTAAAAGAATAGCAATGGGGACTGAAATCTCTTCGTGATTAACAATTGCTTTAACCATTTGGGCGAAATCTTCAACTCCTTCGAAGCAATTGTCTAAGGCCTTTTGAGATACAGCCACAATTAATGGAGAACTAGTTTCGTTGGCAGCTAAGATTGCAGTCTTAGCCATGTCATAGTTAATTACATTAACATGCAGTACGGCATATTTACCTTTAATAGCTTTTTGCAACATTTGGTTAAGATTTACAATTGGCATATTATTTTTCACATAAACAAGCAGCACCAATGAGCGCAGCATCGTTTCCTAATTTAGCTTTAATAATTTGTACTTGTTCAAAAGAAGTTTTTGGTTTTTGTGCAAGACGCAGCATAACTTTTTTAATGCGATCCATATCAAAACTTTTATGTTCAGTGATTTTACCACCAAGCACTACATATTGCGGATTTAAAAGATAAATGTAATACATGATTCCTTTAACGATGCCGTCATATCATTCATCTACTTCACGCTTAACTGGTACATTAGTCTTAGCTAATTCTAATGATTCTTCACCAGTTAATGGTTTACCATAAATTTGTTCGCAACGAGAAATAAAGAATGGGACCCCATAGTACATTTCAAAATGATGGTTATTAACTAACATTTGTCCACATTCACCAGATGAGAAATTGCTACCACGATAAACCTTGCCGTCAATAATTGGGCAACCAGCAATTCCGGTACCGATGGCCATCACTACGGCATTAACATGTTCTAATCCTTTTAATGCTCCAGAATGTAATTCACCTAAAGCAGCAGCTTTCACATCATTATCAGCATATAGTGGAAGCTTGCAATATTTAGCAAACTCTTTTTTAACATTAACATCGCTATATCCTTTTAATGATTGATGAGATAATACTACGTATCGATCGGTGTCAAATGGACCAACAATAGTACTGCAAACACATTTAATATCCTTATGTTTCTTTTTCATAGTGGAAGCAAATTTACCCATGTTTCAAATAATTTCTAATCCTGAGTTATGTTTAGCATTTGTGGGAAAACGACCTTTTTCTAAGATAGTCATATTGTCACCATCGTTATTAATGATGCCTCATTTAATGAATGTACCACCCATATCTAGGGCTAATATTTTTTTCATAATTATCTCCAAGTCTTTGGTAGAGGAACATTATCTTGTTTCTCGCCTTCGGTATATTTGCCGTCTTCTCAATCTTTAATTTCTTGATCAAACTGATGAATGTTGTAATTGTCTTGTGGGATGCGATTATCAATGGCTTTAATAAGGTCTTGGTTTTCACCTAAATATTTAGCATTAATGAAAGCTTTAATAATTTCTTCCATTAAACCTAATCCAATAATGCGACCACCCATACCGACGACATTAGCGTTATATAGTTCTTTTGCTTTTACGGCTACTTCGACATCTCTAGTTAAAACGGCGCGCACACCACGAGTTTTTTGAGCTGAGTTAGAAATGCCCACGCCCGTTCCACAAATAACTACGCCTAGATCCGCTTTCTTCAATCCAATTTGACGGCCAACTTCAAAACCGTAAATATCGTAGTGCGTTCTAGTGTTGTCGTAAGTTCCAACGTCAATAACTTCATGCCCTAATTTGGTAATGAATTTAACCATCGCATCTTTGATGGGGGTAACGATATGATCACAACCAATAGCAATTTTCATGTTACTTGCCTCCCATTAAAGTATTTAACATATCAATCCGAACCTGGTGGCGGCCACCTTCATATTGGGCATTTAAGAAAGCGGTAACCATTTTCTTAATTTGATGTATAGTAGAAATCTCCGAACCAAACGATAGCACCGTAGCATTATTGTGTTCACAAGTCATTCTAGCAGAGTGTTCATCAGTAATCTCTGCGACTACAATACCTTCAGTCTTCGCAATGTACATAAATGGTAGAATACCATAATCATCGATCACGATACCACGTTCTACTTGTTTTGTTTGAATATTTTTGATTAACTCATCACAATTATTAATAAATGCATCATGCTTGTCTAGCACAACAGGTTCATGATGCATTTTCTTAATTAATTCTACAAGTTGATCAATGCTATTTTTACTTACTTTATTGCTAATTAAACCAATCTTCATATTTTGATACCTTTTCACATTGATTATATATAATCAAATAAATTAGAAAGCAAGTATCTTATGGGAAGTAATGTTGTATTAAATTTTATCCAGAGTTTCTTCGGATCCGCTGGGTTAATTGTAGGGCTATTTGCGTTGGTAGGATCCATCCTATTAAGACGTAGTGCCCTAAAAACCGTTATCTCTACGTTTACAACAATTCTAGGATTTTTTATTCTTTCATTAGGTGGTGGTGCCATTGGTACTGCGATGATAGATTTTGGCAATATGTTCAAAGTGATCGTCGGTACTGGCGGTGGAACAGTTGGTGGTAGCGATGCCTTTGCGATTGCGTTAATGAATAATGCCACTAATATCGCAGCAGTAACCTCTATTATGCTTTTGTTAGCAATCTTGTTTAACTTACTATTGGCGGGGACGACTAGATTTAAAAATATTTTCTTATCGACTCATATCGTCATGTATTTCTGCGTTGGGTTTACTGTGATGTTTATGTTGTGCGCACCTAATGGTTATCATGATTTAGCACTAGGAAAACAAGGTTTATTAATCGCTTTAATCGGCGCTGGTTTAATATCTATCTACACAACTTTAGCACCAAGTTTAACTACTAAAGTTACATATGAACTGACAAAAGACAAGAACATGAACTTATGTCACCATGGCTTATTTTGCTTTTATATGGCTCAAGGTATTGGAAAATTATGTGGCAAGGCCCAACACGGTCGTTACACTTCTACGGAAGATATGCATTTACCACGTTGAATGTCTTTCTTAAAAAACTCTAATGTGACGATTGTTTTAGTGATGGTTCTATTATTTGCGGTTGTCTTTATTGCGGCTTACGCTAAAAGTCCAACCGAGGTGCACACTTATTTAATTGGTGGTACAATTAATGGCATGATTGTTTCAGCTTCACCTACCGGCGCTTCGTCATTAGCAGTGGCGTTTGTAATTGATGCTTTTATGTTCACCGCTGGACTATTAGTGTTGATTGAAGGTATTACGATGATGGTTAACGAACTACGTGATTGCATTAAAGGCATTTCACAAAGATTCATTACTGGTGCCATCATGAGCGTGGACGCTTCGTTAGTTTTAAAAACGCAACCAATTGCTGTCTTGTTGGGGTTCTTAGCTTCGTTCTTAGGTGCAATTTGTACGATGGGTATTTCCTTTGCCTTTAAAGCTTTAGATGGCAAAACTTTCTCTAGCATTATTCTACCTAGTGTAACCATCTTCTTTTTCTTAGGAGGCATCGCGGGAATCTTTGGTAATATGCGTGGTGGATTATTAGGTTGCTTAATGGCAGGTTTCTTTGTGGGTTTAATTGTTTCACTACTACCCATCTTACTAATTGCGACTTGAAATACATTAGCTCCAGCACCCGCACCAACTAGTTTAATCCCTAATCCTGCTTGGTATAATAACCAAAATTTTGATTGAACTAATAATGCTATACCGTCAGCCGTTATGAACAACTCCTACGGAGAATCGGACTATATTTTAATTCCAATATTTGGTTGATTAATGTATGGTGGTGAAAAGATTGCTGGGGGTAGTGTTGGTGGTATTAATCCAATGACTTTTGTTATGTTAGGGATTATGGTAGCGGCTTGGGTTGGCTTAATCTTTGACGGTCAATTAAAAACTCGTCGTGAAAAATTGGTTCACCCTGAAATATTCTACAACCACCGTTTAATGAATATTAACGATGCACAAAAGCACTACGAGGAAGTCTACGCCGCGAAATTACTATACATTAGTGAATCAGAAAAAGTTTTACTTAATAAAAAGAATAATTATGAAGAAAACGAATATCAAAAAAAGTTAAATCGTCTTGCAGAACATAAGCAAAGAGCAAAAGCAAAATACGATAAACAAAAGCTTCGAACTAATGAACGTCTAGTTAAGTTAGAAAACAATAAATCTTAACTATAAATTTATCAAACGAAACAACCAATATATTGGTTGTTTTCTTTTTGTTTTGTGTTAGAATAAAAAAGAAGAGGAATACGATGGGAATATTAAGCAAACATAACAAGATTAAATACGAGGGGTCAAACAGTAAAAATAAATTAGCGTTTCATTTTTACAACCCAAATGAAAAAATCATGGGTAAAACCATGAAACAACATTTAAAGTTTGCCATGAGTTGATGACATACGATTAATGCTAGCGGTACAGATATGTTTGGTGGGAACACCATGGACAAGAGCTTAGGCCATGGCGAAACAATGGCAAAATACTTAGCGAAAGCGGACTTTGGCTTTGAATTAATGGATAAGTTAGAGATTGAATATTATTGCTTTCACGATATTGACGTTGCACCAGAAGGCGCAACTCTAGCGGAAAGCGAGCGTAATCTAAAGATTGTGACTGATCATTTATTAAAATTACAGAAGAAGTACGGCATTAAATTATTGTGAGGCACCGCGAACATGTTTAGTCACAAAATGTTTATGACTGGTGCTGCCACTGGATGTACTCCAGAAGTGTACGCAATCGCAGCCGGCAAAGTTAAAGCAGCCTTAGACGCAACCATTAAACTTGGTGGTAAGGGATATGTGTTCTGGGGTGGTCGTGAAGGCTATGACACGCTTTTAAATACTGATATGGGGTACGAACTAGCCCACTTAGGTAAATTCCTTAAAATGGCTCGCGATTATGGTCGCAAGCACGGATTCAAAGGTGATTTCTACATCGAACCAAAACCAAAGGAACCAACAAAGCACCAATACGACTTTGATGTGGCAACTTGTGCAAATTTCCTACGTGCTAATGATTTGATGAAAGACTTTAGAATGAATATTGAAGCCAACCATGCCACATTAGCTGGGCATACTTTCCAACATGAATTAAGAGTAGCTAGAGTTAATGGTATCTTTGGTTCCATTGATGCTAACCAAGGAGATATGCTGTTAGGATGAGATACTGATCAATTCCCAACTAATGTTTATGATACTACCATGTGTATGTACGAAGTACTTAAACAAGGTGGATTCACTAATGGTGGGTTAAACTTTGACGCCAAGGCACGCCGAGCTTCCAATACAATTGAAGATATCTTATTAAGTTATATTGCCGGAATGGACGCCTTTGCTATCGGTTTAAGGAAAGCTGCAGCGATTATTGCGGACGGAAGACTAGATAAATTCGTGGAACACAAATACAGTGGATTTAAGAAAACTTCTTTAGGTAAGAATATTGATGCCGGTAAAGTTACTTTAGAAAAACTTTATGAAACTGGTAAAAATATGAAATATAACGCCGTAAAAGTGCCAAGCGGTGCACAAGAATATCTAGAAGAAGTTGTTAACGACGTATTCTTCAAAAACTAATATGTATTTAGGCATAGATGTTGGGACAAGCTCATTAAAGTCTGTATTATCGGATGACAGTGGCAAGATTATTGCTACGGAATCTTATAGTTATGATTTAATTATCCCTAAAGAGAATTGATCAGAACAAGACCCTGATGATTGATATATGGCCGCAATTACAACCATTAAATCATTAGGTAAACGAAACGATTTATTAAAGATAAAAGGGGTTTCCTTCTGTGGGCAGATGCATGGTTTAGTTGTTTTAGACAAGGACGATAAAGTTATCCGACCAGCGTTGTTATGAAATGACAACCGTACCATCGCCGAGTGCGCTTATTTAAATAATGCAATTGGTAAAACTAATCTAATTAAATGAACAGGTAACATTGCGATTACTGGTTTTACCGCGCCTAAAGTTTTATGGATTAAGAATCACGAACACAGTAATTTTTTAAAGATTAAAAAAATAATGTTGCCCAAAGATTATGTGGCTTATAAAATGAGCGGACAATTTGCTAGTGACGTTAGTGATAGTAGTGGTACTTTATACTTTGATGTAGAACATAAAAAATGATCGGAACCAATGCTAAAAGTTTTAGGTATTAATAAAAACCAACTACCTAAAATTTATGAAAGTTATGAAGTAATTGGTAATGTTTGTAAAGAGTTCGCAAAACTTACGGGGATGTCAACTACCACTAAAGTTATTATTGGTGGTGGCGACCAGGCAGTTGGCGCAGTCGGGACTGGAACCGTTAGTAAAGACATGTTAAGTATTTCGTTAGGGACTAGCGGAGTAGTTTTTGCTAGCGGCAATAAATTTAGCAAGATACCAAGTGGAGCAATGCATAGTTTCTGTCATGCTAACGGTAAATACCACATCATGGGAGTAATGTTATCGGCGGCCGGTAGTTTTGATTGATGGGCTAACGATATTATTAGAACTAAGCATTATGATGATGTCAATAAAGAAATTGCAAATGCCAAAGCACAAAACCTATATTTCTTACCTTATCTAACTGGCGAGCGAAGTCCGATTAATGATCCGAATGCTCGTGGCGCATTTGTTGGTTTAACTTTATCTCATGCTCGTGGTGATTTATCTCGCGCAGTAATTGAAGGAGTAAATTTTGGTTTATTGGATTGTCTTAATTCCATTAACAAGTTAGGCCTTAAGCCAAAAGAAGCCCGAGTTATTGGTGGCGGATCTAAATCTAAAATTTGATTAAACATGTTAGCAAACATTTTAGGGATTAATCTGCATACCGTGAATACTGCTGAAGGCGGTGCACTTGGTGCTATTATCTTAGCGATGGTTGGCTGCGGGCAATATAAAACGGTTGAAGCTGCTTGCAATAAGATTATTAAGATTGCTGATACCTATAAGTTTAATAAAGCAGCGCATAATCAATATTTAATTAAGTTTAATAA
>JAISKE010000050.1 GCA_031261045.1 Mycoplasmataceae bacterium
ATGATTACGAGAGCCAAAGATAAAATGGTAGTTATTAAATCCTTTAAATCTGAAGATATTACTAACATCAACAACGAAAATAGTAATATCTTCAAAGGGTTTTTAAGTTATGTAGAGCAAATTCAAGAAACCGGTGCAAGTGGTGAGCAAACCAATACAACTAATATCGTAGTGAGTCCTATTATTGATAATTTGTATAACCAATTTAAAGCGAATTCCGGATGAGTGATTGAAAAATATAAAAAGGTTGGTTCCCACACCATGGACTTAGCCATCAGCAAAACTGGCGATCCTAAAATTAGTTTGTGTGTTTTATTAGATGATGAAATTCAATTAAGTAAATATGCGAACGACTCACATCAATGAGTGCAACACATTGACCGTCAGAGGTACTATGAGGATCGAGGATATCATACCTATCGTATTAATAGTGTGGAATGATATATTAACCCACTACAACTAGCACACAAAATCCAAGAGGAAGTAATATAAAAAGATGATCTCGAGATCATCTTTTGTTTGAGATTAAATTATTATTTTTGAGTTACTCTATTCTTAACGTCTTTTGCCACACTTTTAGAGTTTTTCTTACCAGGAAGGGCAATTTTAGATAATTTAATAGCTCGGTGTGAAGCGTCTTTAGCACTAATCATGGTAACAGCGAACCAGAAGCCAATACAGCCAAATATTAAAACAATTCCCAAAATAACGATTGCCACTATGCCATATCAAGTCAAATGACCCGCTAAATTACTATTTGGACTAGTAAAACTAGGCAATTTATCTAGAGCGCTAGTAGCGCCAGATACTCCCATTTCACCTAATAAACCTAACAAGAATATTATCCCTAATACCACTGCCGCAATTAAGGCAGTAGCAATAACAAACTTACGTCAACCATTGCCTTTATCTAATTTCTTGATGTTTTTATTTCTATCTTCGTTGGATATATATCCTTGATGCTTCATTATGTCTGTCATATTTTTCTCCTTATTAATGTTGATAAACATTATATACTATTTAATTCATCGAAAAATTATTTATGAAACCATTATTTGTGTATAAAAATGTTGCAAAATCTCAATTGGAAGAACTTTTTACTTACGAGCCAAAGTTAAAATCATTAATTTTATTAGATAAACCATTCACTGTGAGAATTATGCCCGACATCTATCAATGTTTTGTACATACGGTAATTAGCCAACAGCTTTCTTCAGCGGCGGTAGACACCATTTGGAATAAATTATTGTTTAGTTTTAAAAAGATTGATCCCAAAACATTAAGTAAAGCTACGACTGAACAATTAAACGCCATTGGATTATCTCCCCAGAAGATTTCATTAATTAAAAAAATATCCTACGACATCATTGATAAAAAATTAAACTTCGATAAGATGACTAAGTGGTCTTATGAAGAAATTTTTAATAAATTAACTCCATACAAATATATTGGTAAGTGAACGGTTGATATTCTTCTTCTTTTCGGTTTTTATCGACCAGATATGTTATTACTTGAGGATTTCGGTGTAAAACGTGGTCTTAAACATTTGTATGATGTAGATGAAGTGACGGAAAACTTAACAAATAAGATCAAACATAAAATCCCCCAATATCTATGAACAGTGTTTACGCTTTGTCTATGATATATTTCAAACAATGTTAAATAGTATTCTTATTGTTGTATAAGATAGATGATTGGGTGTCGCTTAAGTGCAAGGTGTTAAACTTGCACTTTTTTATTTACGAATTTATTTTTTTATTGACGTATAAGTAATAAGATGGGTTACTGAAACACAGGGTGTGAAACCTGTGTTTTTTATTTATAAACAAAAAGCACATAGGTCGTTAGACCTATGTGCTTTTCTTTTCTTCACTAGCAACGTCATTAACTATTTACGGCTAATTAAAGCAATAAATGATAACATAAGGATAATGAACACATAACTGTCCATACACCTCCGTTATGTTATTGGAAGTAGATATAAAAGATAAAGTGTATTTTATATATAACTACAGATTTTATGCTATAAACTAATGTGGGTAGCCGCTAAGCACAAGGTGTTAAACTTGTGCTTTTTTTAAAAACAAAAAGCGCAAAAGTCGTTGGACGAATGCGCTTTTCTTTTCTTCACTAGCGGTGGTCTTAGTTACCTACTGCTAATTAAAGTAATAAATACCAAGATTAATACTATGAACACATAAGTGCCCAAAATAAACCTAACTATCCAGTTGGCATAACCAACCAGAATGGGTAGCCGCTAATGAAGAAGGAATTGATAGACATAATCTACCTCCTACCATCTATACTCTGTTAAAAATATGGATGGTAAGTTAGTATCGGTGCTTATAACAATAAACTTTCCGTAGTTTGTCTTAAATTTGTTTAATAATTTCCCAGTTATTTTCTAATTAGATTAAAGAGAAGCCAAATGCTACCCAGTATACTGCACCAGCCAATATGTAGGCCACAATAAATGAAAATAACATTTGAATACCTAGGGTTTTTAATCCACCCTCTTTTTTAATGATAGCTAGTGTTGCGGCACATGGCATCATTAACATAATCATCATTAAATAACTCAAGGATTCAGGAACGGTAGCATGAAAACCATCAGGGTAAAGCATACCAATATTAGTGATGGCAATTTCTTTTGCAGGAACAGCACTTAAGATAGAAGCAGTTAATTTTCAACCATCTTGATTAATTGATCCACTACCAATATTACCAAAACCAATTGGTACAAAAATGTATTGTAAGCCCTTAGCTGTATATCCTAATAATGAATAGTCAATGTTGCTGTCTACATGTCATTGGTTAAAACTAATGGTGGGGTCAATGTGCAATAATAATCAAATTACCGCACTAATACTAACAATGACTATGCCGGCTTTCTTAATAAATTCTTTTAGTTGTAATCAAACACTTTTCATAATCACTACAAAATCAGGTTTTCTTCAATTAACCATTTCCACCAAGAAAAATGATTTTTGTTGTCTAAATAGAATCTTCGAGAAGAATAAACCCATACATAATGCAATAAAACCTGAAACTAAAACCAATACAATCATAATTGCTCAACCTCAAGTGGCAGAAATTAAATTACAGACAAAAATAAATACAATTACTCTGGCACTACAAGCAATGAATGGCGTAATTAGAATTGCGACGATTCGTTCTTTAGCAGAATTACTACTCCGGCTCATCATCACAGCTGGTACACTACAACCGAAACCAGTTAGTAACCCTACAACACTACGGCCACTAATACCAAACTTAGCCAATGCTTGGTCTAACAACACAGAAGCTCGCGAGATAATGCCTACTTGGTTAATGATATTAACTAAGACAAATAAAATAAAGATGACAGGAATGAAAGACAGAACAGCAAAGAACCCTTGGATAACTCCATCTAAGAAGAAATTACCAATTCATAAACCTATAGCATTTGTGCCCTGAGTCTTATGCAGGTTGTCAATAATTAATTTAGAAAATAGATCATCAGAGATTAATTTTTGTAACCCACCACCCGTTCAAGGACTGAAGGCAATAAAGTAAATTAGAATCATCATTAAGAAAAATAAAGGGATACCAATTCATTTGTTAAGTAATAAGCGATCAGCTTTGTGTTGTGTGAGTTTAGTTGATTTAATATAAGGTTTTGTCTTACTAATACATTGGTCTAACACGGCATCGATAAATTGTTTTTTAGTATCTATAATCTCATCATACAGTTTGACACCCTCAATTATTGGAGAAATTTTCTCTCAATGTTTTGGATAGTGATGGGCCAATTCTTCTTTGATGTATTGGTTATCTTCTAATAGCATTAAAGCATAGAATCGAGGCGAAATATTTCGATTGGGAAGCATTCTTATTAATCGCTGAATGTAAGATTCTACTTTAGTAGAGTATTTAATCTTCAATGGAGATACGTTATGATCATCTTTAATACTAACATCAGCCTCTAACAAACCAATTTTACGATTAGCTTGAGTAGGAATAACTTTAACATTATTTAATAATTTACTTAATTTCTTAAAATCAATGGCATCAGTATTAATCTCATCCACCATATTAACAATTAAAGTACTCATCATGCCAGTTTCTAAACACTGTAATGATAAAAATAAATCACGTTTAATAGATTCAGCACCCACAATATTAATAATCTTATGAAAGTGCTCTCCAAATAATTCATGAGCAACAATTTTTTCTTCATCAAACGGATGTGATAAGTTATAAAGACCTGGTAAATCCACTACAGCGATAGATTTAAAAGTTCTTAAACGACCAATGGTATCTTCCACGGTCATTCGATCAATGTTGGACACTACAGCAGTAGACGTTGTAACTTTATTAAAGAATGTAGATTTACCAACATTAGGTGCGCCAATTAAAACAACGACATGTTCTATACCCTTACTGTTAAAATGACCACCATGATGATGAATGGTTTTGTGATGTTCCTCGTGTCATTCTTCGTAAAGAACGTTAGCTTGGTTGGAACTGTTTATTGTCTTGATATTCCCTGACATTTATATACCTACAATCTTCTTCTCTTAATACATACTCTACACCACGGATTAATAGATGTAAGATTTTATTACTCTGATCATAATCCAATACTTGTAAAATTGTATTTTTAGTAACACCAATATTGCTCATTTTATGCATAATAATTGGATCACTAAACTGCACATCAATTACTTGGACCGTTTTGCCTTTTAATTGACTAGTTAGTTGCATGGCGTTCATTATATATTAATTAATGGATTAGTGGTTAAAGGAAAAACTCCTCGTCATATAAACCACAAATAAAATTAAAAAATAATTTAACTGGTAAAATTAGATTAGTGTATGGGTAACGACCTTAGTAAAATAAAACTAAAAAATTCTAAAAATCGAAATTTATCGATGTTAGATTTATTGGCATTTTTCTTTGGTATTATCATTAGATCTAAAAAATACATCTTTGTATTATTTCTTTGTATACCAGGAATTGCCATAATTTTTACACTTTTTGCAAACCATGTATCTGAATTTACAGTACCTAATTATGAATATTTAAAAGATTTCGTCACTAGAGACAATTTTGCCTCAGCTTTAATTGTGATGTGTCTTCCGGTATCGGTACTGTTGATGCCTATTACCATTAGAGAATTTACGAACTCCTCATTATTTTTACAAATGTCTTTACACAAAATCAATAAGGTAAAAGTGGTGTATTCATTATTTATAGTTACCGCTGTTTTATTAATTATATGTATGTTAAATGATGTATGAGTGGAAGCGGCGTTAAGTACGGATACTTTTTATAGCACTGTAAATTGTGGCTTTGAGATTGGTGGTTTTATCTATACATTAGTTATGTGCATATTTACTTTTGCTGCAGTTGCCGTAATGCTTGGCTTCTTTTTAAAAACTAATATTTCTATCTTGGGAGTGGGTTTTGTATTCATTGTGGCTATTTTTCTTTTAGGTGGTGTGGTGGTGAGGAATTATACTTTCATTAACGATGATGGTAAAACGGATATTTTATATTATTTGGTACATTTTATTCCATTTAATTATATTCAGGCGGATTTTGGCACTAGTTTCACACATTCTTCAGTTTATCAGGATTCAGTTGCATCTTTAAACCCGAACGGCACAGTATTTAATCCTAGAGACGGACATTTTTGATACTTCCCATACATTAATTTAGACACGCCCGAGCACACTGCATGAGAATTGTGGATTGGTCTATTTTTCCCGTGAGTATTTTCTGGCGGATTATTAGCGGCCGTACATATTCAAATGGCTAAAAACGCCAAGAGATTAAATGCTCTATAGCCTAGTTACATCAATTTCATTTTTTCCATTATTTTACGTTTGATTGCAGAAACCGGAAGTATTTTTAATGATTTGGAGTTTTCTTCTATAAAAAAACCACACGACGTTAGTTGTGTTAGTTCATATGGAGAATGGGCAATAAGCACAATTTTAATACTGTGTGCTGAACAATATTCTTTAATGGTTTTAATTAATTGTTCACGGTTATCAATGTCATTGAATGGTTCATCCATGAATGCAATTGACGGATTAAAGAACAGACATAAAAAAATAGTTAAACGTCTACTTTGCCCACCAGATAAAGAGGTTGTAAAAATATTCACAATTGAATCAATTTTTAATTGAGTATACAATTGATGATTTTCAATATTTTGAAGTTCAAGGGAATGAATTCTCGCAAATAATATGAGTAATGATTTAACCTTTACCCCTGTCATTCATGAAGAAAATTGAGAGCAATAACCAATATCAGGGATTTTATTAGTACTTAATACTTCATTGCTGAATTTTACATTACCAGAGGTGGGGGCTAGTATTCCACATATAATTTTCATAAGTGTAGATTTGCCAGAACCGTTAACTCCGGCAATACAAAAATTTTTGCTTGGAATGTTAGCGCTTATATTTTTAAATAAGGTTCTGGAAGCAGGTATCGTATATGTAATTTTGGATAATTTGATCATGAGTTCTATGTTATTCATTAATTATTATACTTTTAATCATTTTATAAGTTAATATGTTTATTCAACCCAACCCATTATGTTTATTTATTTGTCTGAGAGTTTTGAAGGTAGTTTTGACTTGGTTTGCTCAAATAACAAAAATTTTTTATTTTCAATCGTTATTTAGTATATACTGTAAACCATAGAGGTTATATGAAAAAATATAAATTAAGTTTATTATTTGCTTTGCCCCTTTTAGGTGCAGCTGCCGTTACAGCAGCAATGGTTTCAACTAGTTGTAACAAAAAGGCAGACGATGCTATGGCAATCTATGCCACAATTGATGGACAAACCCCTACCATAATGGGTAATGGTTTTTCATTAGATCCTGTAGACGATACAAATAGTAATAGAGCACTATTAGGATTTCAAACATCAAATATAAATATTCAATCGACAGATGTCACATATGAGGCAATTATTACAAATGGTGTCACAGATGCTTCTTGCAATGTAGAAAAAGGTGGTCCTACTGATCTTGCAGGTTCAATTTGATTAAAATATAGTATAGGCGCTAATTATCAAGGACCAGATGTTCATATTAAAGTCACTGCGAAGGCTAATGGAGTTAAATCAGTGCCAACCAAAGCTTACCTACGTAGTCCGGTTGGGAAAAACGTTCTAGCTTTTTCAGGAAGCATTAACATTGCTCCAGGATTTAGAAAGTATGGTCAGAAGGCAGGCGATGACACGACTTATGCTAACGTGCAAGATTATTTCGAAACCAATCCCACTAATAAGCGAGTACCACAATGAGAATGAGATACAAATATGGGACAACCTAATTCCAATATTGAATTCAAAACTGGTCTTAGTTGAGCAGACAGTGATCTAATTGAACCAAATAGTCCTTTATTGCTAACCCCTCATAATTTTGACACAATCATTAAAGACGGTGTTTTTGATGGGTTAACTGTCCAAACAGCTCTTTTTGGCGACGGCACTACTCAAACGGTAACATCAGGTTTACTAAAAATGGTTTTTAAAGATGATGATAACAACTTAGTTATAGTTTGTCATTTAAATAGTCAGTTTCCTTGAGCAACCAATGGTGTTGCCGTTAGTGATCATAATTATGACGGTGTTGAAGAATTATTTAATGAGGCAGTTCCAAAAAATGTGGATTTGTATTGAGATATGATTGCCCAGAATCCAAACAGCGTTAATTTCAAGACTAAAGATAATACATCCGATACTAATATTAACTATATAGGTAAAGAAATTTCATTTGGTAGTCCTTGAATTGACGATGAGTCAGACTCAAAATAAGGAGAAAATTTATGAAAAAATATTTAAAAACAAACAAAATATTATTAGGTTGTGTAGCACTATCAAGCGTAGCAGCTATTTCTGTTCCGATAGTACTAAGTAGTTGTTCTGCCGGATATACATTTAGTTGAGCGTCACAAGTTACTTCTTCTATTACTCCATATCAACCCAAAGACGATAACGACATATACAACATGTCCACTCATGACGCAATGAAGCTATGATATAATGGTTTAAAAAAGGATAAACTTCGCACACTCGACCTTGTAAGTGGAGCGTTGTCAATATTACCAATATTGGGTAATTTTGTAAATCTTAATTCAGGTACATCACCAATTTCAATTTCAGTGAAAAAATCTACATTTGACTTCAAAGAAAATTTCTCGATAAAAGATATACAAACAGGTGGTATCATACATAATAATAATGCAGTGCTTTGAACGACTGATTTAAAACTTAATATTAATTTACCAACAGAAGTATACCAATTCAAGAGCATTGAGTTTAAGTTAAATAAATTTCCAATTTTTGCATCTATTTTTAATAATGTTAGTCCTGAGACACTACAAGGCTTACAAGAAACAATGGGGTTAGAACTTCCAGGACGCTATGTCAACACTTTTGAACCATATAATTGAAATTGAAGTTCAATAGACGATGTATATAATGCTGACACCACGATGAATACATTTACTGATGCGGTTGGTGCGGGTAAAGGAGACATTATAATACATCCATTCTCTGGTCCTAAATATGCTTATAAAGATCTACCTGCTTCCTTGTTATATTCTCTATATGTAAAGATAGCTTGAGATATAGCAGATCCAGGTTATGACACTGGTGGATCGGGTATTCTTCCTTTGTTACTATCTTCTTACTATTTATCAAATATAATGTTAAGTACCAATTCTAATAATTAATTTCAAACTTATTACAACAGTTTATAAAGTAACCAATTATTGGTTACTTTTTTTGTTATACAATTATTTACACGATAGTTACTAGCATGGTTAAATTTAGATAAATTCTTTTGTATTATTTAACTTAGTACACATAATTTTTATATACTTTATCTACAATCAACTAGGGGTACACAAATGAAGTATGTTTTAAAACGAGATGAACGTAAAGTAAGGTTCCACGAATCCAAGATTTCAGATGCTTTAGTCAAAGCAGCAGAAGGCACGGGTAGTGATATTAAAGCTAGTGCACTAATAGAGGTAAAAACATATGTCATTGAGTTATTAGATAACTTAAAGAAGGACACATTTACCGTAGAAGAAATTCAAGACACCGTTATTCAAGCTTTAAATGAAAAAGGACATCATCAATTAGCTAAGGACTATAACAATTATCGTCGCGAAAGAAATCGTCAACGTGAAAAGAAAACAGAGTTAATGAAAGTTATTGACAAGATCGGTGTGGAAACTGATCGAGATAATGCTAACGTAGGGAACAACTTCTCAGCCAAACTATTACGTATCGCTTCCGAAGCTAATAAATGGCACGTGTTATTATCAGTACTGCCAGATACAATGGCTAAAGCTCATGAAATGGGAGATGTTTATATTCATGATTTAGATAGTTATAATCTGACTTTAAATTGTTTGCACATCCCGACTAAGAAAATGTTGACTGAAGGTTTTAATACTGGTTATGGTACCATTAATCCACCTAAACATATTGAAGTAGCCGCAGAATTATTATGTATTATTCTTCAAGCCACTCAAAATGATATGTTTGGTGGTCAATCACACCCCAACTTTGATAATGACCTAGCACCATTTGTAAGATTATCTAGAATTGAAATTGAAAAGAAATTTAAAGCACTAAATATCCCTAAAAATCAATTCGAAGCGGCTGTTAGTCACGAATTGGTGAAAAAAGTTAATCAAGCTATGCAAGCAGTAGTTTATAACTTAAATACTATGCACTCTCGTGCTGGTAGTCAAGTGCCATTCTCTTCTATTAACATTGGATTACCAGATTCTAAAGAAGCCGCGATGATATGTCAATCTTTCCTAGAACAGTACTTGAAAGGTATGGGTGCTGGAGAACAACCAATCTTCCCAAACATTATCTTTAGAGTTAAAAAAGGTGTAAATCGAGATCCTGGTGATCCATATTATTTCTTATTCCAAATTGCTTGTTATGTTACTAGCAAACGTATGAATCCGACATTCATGAACATTGATGCAGATTTTAATAAAGAATATTATGAAAAAGGTATTTTACCGGCCACCATGGGTTGTCGTACTTACATCATGTCTAACGTAAATGGTGAACCGGGTGTGGAAGGACGAGGAAACAATGCACCTGTCACTATTAACTTGCCACGTATTGGTTTAATGGCTAATCGTGATTTGAAAAAATTCTGAAAGATCTTAGACGAGAGGATTGAATTCGCTAAAGACCAATTATTACATCGTAAGGGCATCTTAAGTAAACTTAAAGTTAAGGATTTGCCATTTGTAGCTGGGCAACATTTAATGAAAGGTTCTGAGAAACTAGGACCAGAGGATGATATTTCTAAAATTATGGATAACGGTTCATGAGGTATTGGATTTATTGGTTTAGCAGAAACATTGAAGGCATTAATTGGTAAACATCATGGCGAAAGCGAAGAGGCTCGTAAACTGGGATTAAAGATTATTGGACGTATTCGCGAGAAATGCGATCAATATAAGAAACAATATAAAATGAATTTCAGTTGTTATGCTACTCCCGCTGAAGGATTAAGTGGTAAATTCACCAAATTAGATAAAATCATTTTTGGCAATGAACCATGAATTATTTCTAAAGGATTCTATACCAACAGTTTCCATATTCCAGTAGATTATTCTATTTCTTACGCTGATAAAATTAAATTTGAAGCACCGTATCACAAATTATGTAATGCTGGTCATATCTCATATATTGAATTTGATTCATACCCAACCGCAGAACAAATCGAAAAGATTTTAAGATGAGCATATGCTAATACTAACATTAGTTACATGGGTATTAACTTCCATATTAGATATTGCAAAGATTGTGCTGCTAAAGCTAACAAAGCAAAAGCTAAAGAAACAATTAGAAAAGCCTAATTAACCCATGGCTAATAAAATTAGACTAGCGGGCATTGCTCAACAAAGTACCGTGAATGGTGCAGGATTACGTAAAGTATATTTCTCTCAAGGATGTTCACATCATTGTAAGAACTGCTTTAATAAAGAAACCTGATCATTTACTGGTGGGCAAATATTTGATATTGATAAGTTGGTTAAAGATATAAGCCAAGAAACTTATTTAGATGGGGTAACATTATCTGGTGGCGATCCTTTAGAACAACCTAAACCTTTTAGTATTTTAGCAAGCAAGATTAGAAAATTAGGATTTAACATTTGATGTTATACTGGTTATACTTGAGAGCAAATTGTAAAAAACATGAAGAAAAATAAGTCATTAGCCACTTTGATTAAACAAATTGATGTATTAGTAGACGGTAGATATGTGGATGCACTCCATTCAGAAACTATTAAATATCGTGGTTCTACTAATCAAAGAATAATTGACGTTCAAAAATCATTAACCACCAAGAAAACAATAATGACGGATTATTAAATTAAGATGATTCTAATTTTTCATACGCACTTAAAATATTCGTTTCAAGTTCGTCTTTATCTATTAAATTATCTTCTTGGTGTATAACTAAATCATTTTGATTTAATAAATTTTTAGTTAATAAATTATCCTTAATTATTTTCTTTGTTTCCTCAGATAACAAATGTCATTTATGATTGATAATGAAGGTAATATCATACAAATCTCTTATCTTGTCACGAGTGATAAAAGCGTTTAATTTCGTTATAGCTATCTGCTCTAATTTATAGACGCGAATACCATTAATGATAATATATTTAAACTTTGGAATCATTTTATCTCTATGTGATGTTTCTACTTTTAGAAGTTGCCCAGGGACACCATAATTTATCATAAATTTTTGTCCGTGTAGAGTATCTTTCTTTTTACACGGAGAATGATAACCATATTGCTTGCAAAACCTCTTCACTATGTTACCTATATTCCCTTTAGGGCTATCTAGATCTATATCCTCAGAGAAACGGGGGTCATTGTAAAACTTACAAAGTGCAGTTCCGCCTTTTAATACAAATAATTAGATTGTGTATTCAGATACGAGAGAAATTCGTCAATAATGTCGGAATGACGTTTTAGATCAGTGTATTTCACTATCGAACCCTAAATTTAAACTCTCTAGATTGTTTTTTGGACAAATATCAAACTTTATGTCCTTTATTTTCCTCAATTTGTTTGTCATCATTGATTCATTGACAATTATCTAATACAGCATCAAAATGAGACAATACCACTGTTTTGTCAAGTAAATTAATTGGCTTAGTGGAAATGTGACTCCCCATAACTAAGAAAACTGAACCCCCAATGACAGCTACGCCCAATGCTCTCAATCATTTTAAAACGTCTTTGAATTGTGCTTCATTTAATCCGTTAATATAACGAGACATATTAGCGTGGGAGACATTCAAAAAACGCTCCAATCAGTAAGCTGAGACATTAAAACTTTTTCTGAGAATCATTAATATTTTTTATGGTAAAGAATAGTTAGATTATTTAACCAACATAGATAGTCTATTTATAAATCAAAAGCTAGCACAAGCTAGCTTTTATTATTTAAATTACACGAGGGGCTTAGATAGTTAGTCAGTCCGCTTCCGTACACGCTAATAGGTCCCCATGACCTTACATATAATATACGATATATAATTATAATAATAAGCATGATTAATATATTAATTCAAGTATTTATGTGGATTGCGGTGTTTACACAATTCTTTTTACTTGCACCAGATGTGTATCAAGTATTTAAAACTAGAAACACTTTAGATCAAAAGAAATGAAAATTTGTTGTTTGAATAATTTGTTCAGCAGCCTGAATTGCTTATGCTGTTTTATTGGCTGGAAAAACACCAATAGAAGAAGTGATCGGTTTAGCTATTAGCGAAGTGATCAACATTGTATGTATTGTTTACATAATGTCTGTGAAGTTAATTAATATTCATCAAGCAAAGGAATTACGAATTACGGAAAAAGAATGATTCATTCTATATGTGAAAGAGAAAGAACGCAAAAAACGTTTAAGGAAACTATACGGTACATCCACTCCAAGTGATGTTCATGATATTAAAGGTGATCGAGAAGAGATTATCAAGATGATTCGTCGATTATGAAAAAATCCTAAATATAATCCAGTTATTGATAAAAATATTACCCGTTCTCGAATTTATCGAGACCGAGTGGCAGGCGAATATAAAAACCCTAATGCTAGACTACAACACTTTATTGATGCTGCAACAGTAGCCGAATTAGCATCATTTTATAGTTTAATCATTAAAGACATGGGTTCTAGGCTGCTCGATGTTAAAGTGCCAAATAAAAAAATAGACAATAAAGAAACCACTGCTAACGAAGTGCCTGTTTCTACTAACTAAATAATTTATTTTTTTCTAATAATATCAGTTTCTATAGAAAAGCCATATGCTCCGCGACGAGTATGAGATAAGATTGTTGAAGGTAATTGGCGGACAGCAATTTGATCTTTAGGAAAACCAAAACCTGAAGCCAAAGCGTTAATAATAAAATCTTTCTTTTCATTACTATACCCAGTTTCGTAAATAGCAATTCGTTTAACATTACTTGGAGTTAAATCATTTTTATAATTCTTTTTTACTAACTTAATCATCTTTGGTAAAATAGTTTGATAAGTTTTACCAATGCCACCTAATTGATTCTTGCCATCAACATAAATGATTGGTTTGGAGTGAATTCAGTTAATAATTTTTAAGATAGCATTAGAAACACGGCCACCTTTAATCATACTTCTCATATCTTCACAAGAGAAGTAAGTGTTGGTGTGGTAATAAAACTCTTCTGCTTTATTTAAAATTTGTTCCATGGGAATTTTATCTTTTAACCAACCAATTAAATGTGGCAATAAGAATTCAGTAGCTGCACCAGCACTACTTGACTTTACAACAAAAAAATTATTTGGATGATCTGCTTTAATAATCATACTTTGTTGGTATTGACTAGATAAACCTTCACTGATTGGAACAAAGATGACTTTTTCATAAACGTCTAACATATCTTCTACGATAACGGTTAATTTACCAAGGGGCGTAGCACTTGTTTTAAACGATTCGTTATTATCCATGCGAGACAATAGAATGTCACGAGGTAAATCAATCCCATTATCCTCATACACTTTATTATTGCTATCGCTTAAAGATAAAGGCACAATATGAATGTCGTTAGTTTTTAAATAGGTTTCATCGCAGCAAGCTGCTGAATCAATTAGAATCCCAAATTCTTTTTTCATCAAACTATTATATATTATTTAATGCCTAGTTTCCTACCATGATATCTTTCAATATTGGTAAGCTCAGCAATTTTGTGACAGTTATCATCAGTAACTTTACCACCAACTATGAGTTGAATTCGATTATTAGCATAAGCCTTTAATTCTCTAAGGTGAGCGATATTGTTGATAGCTTGACCATCTGCGCCACCCTTAGTAAGAATACGAGTAACCCCTAATTCAATTAACTGATCGATGGCTTGTTTTCAATCTAATACAGAATCAAAGGCCATATTGAAAACCGTTTCTTTACCTTTACAAGCTGCAACTAATTTCCTAGTGGTTTCCATATCAATGAGATTATCCTCGGTTAGGTGACCAATTACATACCCCTGGATGGGAAGTCCTTTAAATGAATCAATATCTTCTAGAAGCTGATTCACATCTTGCTCATTAACCTGATAATCAAAACGGTTGCGAATCATTACTAAAATATTCTTGGTTTTAGATAAAGCATATTTAACCAAGTCAATATCAGGAGTATAACCTCCAGCATCTAATCTAGAACAAATCTCATATTGATTGGCATGATTTTTAAATGCTAGATTAAATTCAATTTGCGTTTCTAAACAATTTTCCTTAATGATATTCATAATTATTTTTTATATCCAGCAGCTTTAGCAGTTTTAGCATCTACGTAAATTTCTACATTTGGATGTAACAATATAGATGTACATGGCCATTGTATATCATATTTCTTCATGAAAATGTGACTTAGAGCTTTAGCCTTACCCACACCAATAATGATTAATATTATTTTCTTAGCCCCCAAAATACTTTTAATACCCATACTAACGGCAGTTTTAGGCACTAAATGTTTATTCCCTCCAAAAAAACGAGAGTTTGCTTCAATTGTGCTAGGAGTTAATTTAATAACTCGAGTAATACTATTCAATGAGGAACCAGGCTCATTGAAGGCTATATGACCATTATGCCCCACACTAATCATTTGTACATCTAAACCACCATGCTTCTTAATTAGATTATCATAAGCCGAGGGATTTTTAGGGTTGGGGAAATTAGTATTAGTTAATTTAACATTGATACGATTAAATAATTTACAATTCATAAACACACGATAAGATTCGTGAGCATATAGTAGGCTAAGACCGATATATTCGTCTAAATTAAATGTATTTACTTTACTGTAATCCGTTTTATGATTGGCATGATCCAATGCCATGTAATCATAGACAGGAATAGCGGTACTGCCAGTGGCTAATCCCAAATTAGCGTTCTTCTTGGCCTGAACAGTTTTAATTAAAGATTTAGCAGCGGCCGCTGCCGCTTCCTTTTCGCCTTTGGTTATAAAAAGTTTGTAAGGATATATTTTATTCATGTTATTTGCTCTCTTCTGTTTGATATTCATTTTTAGCAATAATATCCTTCATAATGTTTTTAATTACGTCAGCGTCAGTACCAAAGACAGCGTATGCTGAATTTGGAGATGGATACATAACGCCCATGGCACCTAACGCTTTTAAAACATCAGGTTTCACTTTAGTTTTGTCCACTATTTGTACACGTAATTTAGTGATGCAAGCATCAATATTTTTAATGTTACTAGGCCCGCCATAAGCTGTAATGATGGCCATAGCTTTATTTCGAATCGTTAAATTCTGAGTAGGGGCAACGGATTTGCTATTTTGTTTCTTAGCCCAATCAGCTTTACTAAACAACTTGATATTACCACCACGTCCAGGGGTTTTTAAATCTCATTTTTTAATAGCTCAATAGAACACAATACAATATATCGGCAAGTACACTAAAGACATTAATACTAAGATCCAACAATGTGTGCCACCGCCTCTAGCGTCAGGAAGAATGCCATAAATTGTGAAATCTAATAAACCAGAAGAGAAAGAAAACCCAACGTGTGGCGCAATTGACGGAACTCAATAAATAAAGATTGTAGTAATCATACCACCAAGCCCAGACATTACTGCATGGAACCCTCAGAACAATCATGGAGCTAAAAACAAGAATGTAAATTCAATTGGTTCAGTTACACCAGTTAAGGTGGAAACGAAAGCGGCTGGTATTACTACCATCATCGCTTGTTTACGATTCTCACCCTTAGGTGCGGCAAATATCATGCCTAAACTACCACCCAATAGACCAAATATGGTGAATATATAAGCAAAATTAGTATATTGTCCTGGTGCAATAACAGATTTATCACCACCTGGTAATCTATTAACGCCAGCATAGGAATTAATTAGGTCCTGCATAGTAATTGTGTGACGAATACCATTTATATCATGACTACCCACTATTCTAGTTAAATATATTTGCATATTAATATCACCAGTAATTATTTCATTATTTGGTGCATTAGCTAATTGAGCTCATGTGAAACCTGTATCAAAAAGCTTAGTACCATTAGCTAGTGTTACTTGCCCAAGAGCAGGATCGCCTCATGTTGCATAAAAGTGTTTACTGGTATCAAAACTACCACCAACAGTAGTGAATTGCATCATTATATCCATAACATGATGTAAACCGAATGGTAATAATGCTCGGTTTAGGATACCGAAGGCTAAGGTAGTTACACCGCCGTATTTACCGCCTTTAGATAGGGCTTGACCAAAATCAAATAAACCAATACCAAAGATAGGCCACACCATTGCAAACAACATCCCCACAACACACATCGTACCAAATGTAACAATTGGGATAAAACGTACACCACTAAAAAAACCAATCATTTTAGGCAATTGAATATTTTTAAAACGGTTGTATAGATAAGCAACAATACCACCAACAACTAAGCCACCAAAAATAGAGGAAGACAAAGTTTGAATCCCAATTACTTCGGTAAAAATAGAATCAAACTTCAGCTCATCAAAATTGTATCAAAGGAAATGATAATTAGGGTCGCTACCATGCGGGTAAATTATTAAAGCAGTTTGGAATACCGCAAACACCGCATAACCAACTAACCCCGATAATCCAGCGGTGCCAGCGTCACCTGTAAAAGTAATGGCAATTGCTACACAAAATAGTAACGGCAGTATGCTAAAGATAATGCTACCAGGCATCATAATAATATTACCAATCATTTGTCCGATGTCGCTGTGTGATTGGCTATAAATAGTAGTACCAATACCTAATGCCAAACCAGCAATTGGCAACATGGCGATTGGTAGCATTAAACCACGAGACAATTTAGCAATTATTTCTTTAAAATTACCACCATTATTTCTCTTTTGTTTGATTAAATCAATTTCACCAAAAGATTGCTTTGCACGCTTGGAGACCATAAATTAATATTCTCCATGTGTAAACGACATAATAGGCTGAGGTGGTTGGACATTAATAGTTAATGTGGAAGAAGCTACTTGATCAGTAAGCAAAATAGATTCATTATTATCATTTCTCAAGGATGTGGTAGCATAAATAATAACTTGAAAACTTCATGCGGCACTACCTGCAGGATGATTTGTAGGTCAATTAGAAAAACCTCAACTACCTGTTGTGTTGTTCATATATATAGATGATAACAAATATGGATTATCAGGGATAACGGTAAAACTTCAGGTAAGCGTTAAGGTGCATTTATAATCTGGCGGTAGAGGTGTATCAAAATCTTGATCATTATCATTAGTGTAACCGTCTTTTTTGGTAGGCAATGATGAACCATTACGATTTGCAATTTTAGTATTAATCTTTAACGGAGGGACAAGATTTTGACCGGTTTCAGGATGATAAAGGCCCGCAATCGTGTGTTGATATTCAGAGGGGACAGTTAGAGTACTATTCATTGTTGAATAAGGGTGCCGAGCAGAAATACATAATCCAGCAATACCACCACCCATAATACCAATGCATAAGGCAGCAACAACTGAGCGCACAATGATTTTACGACGCTTTTTTGTTTTAGAGTTAAGGTCGATTTGTGCATTAGAAACTTGATCAGCCATATACTAAATAATAAAACTAATATTAGAAAATAGGTAAGTTTTGTTAATGCTTAATTCTACTTGTTATTAATAAAGATTTTCTTTAGTTGATATTTACGATTTAAGAGTACAAAATTATCAGCGGCGCCGACCACTAAATTACCAAAATGCGTATCTTGCTTTAGAGATTTAGCAGCATTTAAACTTGATACTTTAAGAATATCGTTCATACTACATTTAGTGATGTTACCAAAGTTTTCAACCTGTAAGTTGTATGGTAAATTTCCACCAGCAATATTATTAGTACCCGGCAAATAGCCCAACATTCCGCGTTTTTCCACCATAGCGTTCCAAACATTATATTTGCCATTCTTGAGACCTTTAGTTAATAAAGAATCACTAATGATTAAAATTTGATTTGTGCCTAATATTTTATAAGTATTTAAAATTACTTCCGAAGAAACATGTGCCTTGTCACAAATCAATTCACAATATAAATCATTACGATTGAAGATTGCATTTAAAATGGTGGGATGACGCTTATCAAAATCAGGCATTGCATTATATAAGTGAACGATTCTCTTAGCTCCTAAATCAAAAGCTTTCATAGCGGTTTTATAATCAGCAGCAGAATGTCCAATCGATATAAAATATTCTTTTGTTAACTTAGGAATTAGACTCAAATTATTTTTATTTTCTGGAGCGACGGCTAAGATTTTAGTTACACCTTTAGTAAAAGCACTTATCTTCTTCAATTCATTTAAATTAATGTTACGAATAAGCTTTGGATTATGGGCGCCCTTACGAGCCACCGATATATAAGGCCCTTCAATATATCAACCTTTAATTACATTAGATGAATCTAATGATTTTAAACTATGATAATTTTGAGCGATGGTGTTTAAATCGCGGTCAGAAGCAGTCACAGTAGTCATCATGACATTAGCTACACCTTCAGATTGTACTTTGCCTAGATAATTTGTTATTTTCTTAGTGTCAATATTTTTAGACAACATATTAAAGTCTAGTCCATAACCACCATGAGTGTGACTATCGAAGAAAGCTGGTAATAAATACAAACCTTTTGCATCATAACCAGGTTTAGCACATTTGCCAGAACCAATCTTGGTAATCTTGCCTTTATTGGATTCGATATAACCTTTAATAATTTTATTTTCTAATACAATCTGAGCATTAACTATTCGCATACACTACTTATCTAATTTACTTTTAATTTGTTCACTAATCATTTTCACAAAATCATTTAATGGAATTTCTTTACTATCTTGTTCACCGTATTTACGATAAGAGACAGTTTTATTATTGACTTCATTATCACCAATGACTAATTGATAAGGAATTTTCATCATTTGTGCATCACGTATTTTTTTAGATAAACGGTCATCGTTGTTATAGTATTCCACACGGATTAATGATTGTTTTAAAGTATCTTTAATCTTTTGGCAATAAGCATTGTGTTTTTGATTGTCAACTGGGATTAAAGCAATTTGAATTGGTGCCAATCATAATGGGAAGACGCCTTTGTTTTGTTCTAGCATAATGGAAACTAAACGCTCTAGAGTACCAACGACACTAGCGTGAACAAAAACTGGTCTTTGAGTTAGGCCATTTTCATCGATATACTTTAGATCAAAACGCTCAGGCAGTAAGAAATCTAATTGGATGGTGTAAGCAGTAATGATACGACCTAGAGCGGTTTGCACTTGCATGTCAATCTTAGGACCATAGAAAGCAGCTTCACCAGGGACTTCTTGATGCTTAATGTGCATTTTATTTAATACACTACGCAATGAATCTTCTGCAGTTTCTCACATTTTCTCATTATCAAAAAACTTTGCTTTATTTTTTGAATCATGTAAAGCTAGATCAATACTATGAACTTTGATGCCTAAAGCATTAGAAGCCTCATTAGTCATCTTATAACAACGCTCAACTACTTCTTGAATTTGGGGGTATGTACAAACGATGTGGGTATCAATCAATTGCATATAACGTGCTCGTTCCAAACCAGTTAGTGAGCCAGAAGACTCATAACGGTGCAATACGGCCTTTTCTGCGATCCGGTAAGGCAAATCCCTATAAGATCTAGGTTTATGCATATAAATCAATAAGTGGTGTGGACAAGTCATTGGACGTAAAACTTGGACTTCACCATCCACATTTAATGCAGGAAACATATTCTCACGATAATGGGCTCAGTGTCCAGACAACTCATAAAGTTTTTGGCTACCTAAAACCGGGGTACTAACTACTTGGTAATCATTTTTAAATAACAATTCATAAACATAATTGTCAATCTCATGAATGATAGTATTACCTTTAGGTAATCAGATTGGTAATCCTTGGCCTGCTAAGTTATGAAACATAAATAATTCTTGATCAGCACCAATTTTACGATGATCTCTCTCTGCTCGTTCTTGAGAATCTTTCTTAAACATTGCTAATTCTTCTTTATTGGTAAAAGCAGCACCAGTAATGCCAGTTAATTGCGCATTAGCAGCGCTACCTTTTCAATAAATACCAGAAACATTTAATAATTCAAAGGCTTTAACGCTAGATAGTTTTTCGATTCCTAAATTTTCACATAAGTCAACAAAGTCGTTACCAAAACGAATAATATTAACCTTATCTTTCATGTTACTGATTAAATCTAGTTTATAGTGTTGGCCATGAAATAATTTCTTAGCTTCACTAACAGTAATAACCTCATATGTTAATGTATAAGCTTTATCAATGTTCTTAGACATTAATTTACTAATCTTAGGTAATTCCTTGATTGATACAGTTGGTTCACTAGCAAAGGTATACACGAAACCACTTTCCATTAACTTTAAATCACCTAGTTGAGCGTCAGGATATAAATCTTTAATGGCTTTAGCCAATAAGATACCTGCTAGTTTATTTAATTTATCGTTAATTACCATAACTCTCCCTATAAAACAAATCACAAGTTTTGGCTTGTGATTTGATTTGGTCTTAGCCTAAAACTTCTAGTGTTTGTACTTCGACTAACATTTTGTGAATATTGAATTTCTTAATTTTGAAAATTGTTAGGAACCCAGTTACTCGAACTTTTTTATCTTTAGCTAATTGATCAATCAAATCTTTACGATCCGCATTAATCAACGTTTCAAAGAATCTTGGTCTTTCCTCACCATTAAATGAAACAATTTGTTCAATCATCACGAAGTTAGTGCCCCTTTCAGATATACGAATATCAGAGATTCTCCCCGTTAGTTCTACTTTATTAACAAATTCCATATTAAGCTTCTTTCTTTTCTGCGATTTCTTCAATGTTTTGAATAATCTTCTCTACTTGAATAGATATCTTTCATTCATCAGTTTTTTTAGAATGGTAAGTTCTTAGCTGACCTTCTACCACGATGTGAGCATTAGGATTCTTCTCTACAATAACCGCAAGATCTTTCGCTAATGGTTGGTTAGCATACAATGGGAAGTAATTAGCTCATGTAAACTTGTTGACTTTACGTTCTTGTTTAATAGTTACAAAGAAACCAGAGTCTTTAGTTTGACCTCAAGTACTTCTAACCACTTGACCTTCAATTAATACCTTATTTATCATTTTGTCCTCTTATTAGTAATAGACATTATATATAAATATTAATAATTATGAAACTTCTATTCGGAACCATTTCCCGAACATTGTCTGTTTTGTGGACTAATTCCCTTCACATCCCGTTCTGACATTGACTGATCTATTAATGAATATGAGGGTGTATATTATAGAAAAAACAAAAGATACTGTCAGGACGGGATGTGTAAGAAATTACTCTTACTTATTAATATTAAGCGATCATTGTTAAATTTTGTTACAACAGACAGTTGAATAAAGAAGGAATTCAAATAAGATATTTTGATCAAAATGAAAATAAAGAAGTTTTTTGCAGATTTCGTTGCTATTAGTATATGTAGGGGCCAAAAGTCTTTGCAAAAAAATAGGAGTTAATTCTGGCTAAAGAGAAAGAATATGAAATAACTAAGTGTACACTTATTCCGAAAATTGTAGGGATGAGGTATAGTTGTGTTAACATTAAAGATATAGGACCAGACGACAAAATGCCGAAATGATTTAAAGATTGATTTGAAATATACGACAGAAAATTAAATGCTCGTTTTGATAAAATTGAAGCTCGTTTGGAGAAAATTGAGAAACGTATGGACCAAATGGTTTAAAACCCTACGTTCAAGAATAATTATTTTCAGTGACGTCTTTGGATTAATGGTGGCACAAACATAATACTTACAAAAACTAATAAAACTATGACTGTGAGAATATCACCGATTAGTTTATCTTTTGTCGTGTGGTCCATGCCTTTAGTATGAATGAATGTACCGTCTAATCCAATATTTGCAAGCGCTGACACAATTACAAATAATAAAGAGATACCGACAACGATTATGCTGATATAAGCACAAGGCTTAAACATCTTGTGTTGCTCCGTTTTCACTTTGTGAGTTTTGCGATTTATTAAAGCACCAATTTGAGCAACCACAATACACATGAAAGCAAATAACGAAGTTCAATTAGCCACTAGATCGTTGAATTGAAAAATACCGCCAGTGCGAGTTGATCATTGAGTTGAATCATAGTTATCGTGTAGGTAAACTAAACCAATACTAGTATTAAATAGGAAATAGAAAGTAATTAATATAAAAGCATAAATTAAACCAGTGATCGGACGATGGATATTAGTTTTGTTTTGGTATTTATGGCTAAAGGGTATCTCATGTTTAATCACTAAGTCTTCATAGAACTTGCCAGTATACATGGCATAGCCATTTAGAATACCAAAAATACCAAAGGCAATCATTAATTGAATAGTCGTATACAATCATTCTAGACCTTTGGCATCAAATCAATCACGCAAACTAGTAATAGTTCCAGCACTATAATGAGGAATTAATAACGAAATAGAAATTAAGATATCGATTGCGGAAACAATCAATAAACCTACAGTCATCACCATTGACACTTTCTTAGGATCTTTCATTTCAGTTTGAATCCCAGCAGTGGTGTAGAAACCATCATAAGCGAAGAAAATAGCCGGAATCGAAGCCATAATGCCTAAGAATGGAGTAAGACTATTAAAAGTACGAGGGCCTGAATTGGAATCAACAACAACATGAGCGACTGAACTAGGAACCCCGCCAGTACCAACTACTACATAACCAATGATGGCGGCAAACGCTAAAGGAATAAATTTCACTGAAGTGATTATTCAGTTTTGAACATTGGTCATTTTAGCGGACAGTCCAGACATTCATAAGAACCACATGGTAATTCCGAATGAAATTAAAGTGATGGCATATCAAGGAACTTTATAACCAACGTTGTTTGGTAGTCCTTGTAAAATCATCTGGGTCGAGTAATAAGACATGATGACCATATTTATTGGCAAATAGATATAAGCCATAAAATTTTTAAACCCTTGATATAAGAACCGACTGTTGAATGTTTTAACTCAACCAATAATTCCTTGACTATTATTATCGCCCGAACCAGAACATAATTCTGCTAAAGTCAATCCCATAGCGATAATACCAATAACGGCAATGATTCAACAAACCATGCTTAAGACAATATTAATAATGTGATTACTACCAGCAACGTTGTCTAAAATCTCACCATTCTTTAAAAATATTCCTGCCCCAATTGATGAACCAATTACTAGTAATACAGCAGAAATAAACCCAATTTTGCTTTTGGGTTTAGTAGAGGCTTGTTTTTTACGATTTCTGGTCAAAGCTGATTCAGACATATTGGAGTATTATAAAATTTTTTAGTGTTTCTTTAAAATAGCTTCAATCGCACCTTTAATGGCTTGAATAGCAGTATCATTCATTTTGTATCAAGGGATAACAATATCCGCTTCAGCTTTTAACGGTGCAGTAAAGGTGCGGTGCATCTTTCTGACTGTATTCCTTCATTGACCAATAATGTTTTCGTCGGTTCGCCCACGTTCTTTTTTATCTCTTAATAAGCGACGTATAAATCTTTCGTCATCTGGTGTGTCCACAAAGATTTTTATATCCGCTAGATTATTGATGGATGGATCATATAAAGATAAGATACCTTCAAAAATTATAACGTCAACTGGTTTAACAGTCTCCGTATTATTAGAACGCTCTGATTTATCAAAATCATAAATTGGAATTTTAACAGTGTTACCATTTAATAGCATTTTTAGAGAATCTAACATTAACGATCAATCAAAAGCGCTAGGGTGATCAAAGTTATGTTTGAAATAAATATCTTTATCCATGTACTCACGCTTTTTATAGAATCCATCCATCGCTAAGATATGCGTTTTAATTTTTTTAGGTAATATCTTTTGAATCTCATGAGCTACGGTGGTTTTACCGCTACCGGTTCCGCCACAAACAATAATTAACATTGGTCTTGATTTCATACCATTATTATATTGATTATAAACTTAGTCAATATGGTTTATTTACCCATGATTGATTTTGGTAAATAAACACCCACAATTAATAAAATGATTCCGGCTGCTAAAATAATTAATAATAGTTTTCATGCAGTCTTGTAGAAATACTTAAACGGAACTTTAGCCATTTCACAACCCATAGCTAATGCCGGTGCACTTGGCGAAAATAAATTAGCTAAACCACTGGCAATAGATGCTGAGGCAATACCGCCAGATACGGAGTACCCAACGGTGGAAGAATATAAAGCTGGTGCAGCAATTGGGCCAAATACGGTATAAGCTAATCCGCTAGTACTTGGAAGAAAGATGGAGATTGCTATAAAGGCAAAGAATAAGATGAGGGTACCGAATATTTTATTAATATTCAAAGCAGAAGCAATCCCACCAGTAATTTCGGAATTAACTCCAGAATTGGTTAACATTAATGATAAACCCCGGGCTACGGCAATTACTAAAGCTACATTTAAGAAGTCTTTAGCTCCAATTAAACAATCTTTATAAAAATTATTAATGCCGGTTCAATGAATGGCTGCCACGATAATGGTACCGGCTAAGAATAATAATGAGAAAGAAACCAAATCTCAAGCTCCCAGTGCCCCCATGCCATTAGATAGGAAAGGGAAATTATTAACTAATCAGTCATTTGCATGAGTAAATATATGACCAGGAATAAAATCATCTCAGGGGATGGCACCTAAAATTAATAAACTAAAAGCTGAAAAGAAAATAACTAGAATTCATTTTCGTTTCTTAGTAAGTTCTGGGACGATAGTACTATCAAATACAAAAGTTTTAGCGTGCATTTCTCTTAAATCATAAACCAACGATTTCTTTGGATCGGCTTTAACCTTTTTAGCGTAAAGAGTTGTGAAAGTAATACCAATAGCAGTAAACACCACCCAAATCATTAATCTAAACACCACCCCATCTGTTAAACCTAAATTAGTTCAGCCAGCCATATTATGAGCTGGTCCAATGTTGGCAGCATCCATCGAAGTTAGAATCATGAACGGGTTTACGACAGAAGCACAACAGCCTAAACCAGCACTAAACACGATCATAATAATACCAGTGGCAGCATCAAAACCAGCCACAAGCAC
>JAISKE010000001.1 GCA_031261045.1 Mycoplasmataceae bacterium
TATAATTCCTTAATTACAGACGTTACTACAAAATATACAGCATGAGCTAGTAGCCTAACCATTAATAAGAACGACGATAAATATAATAAAGACGCTTATTTGTACAACTATAGCGAGAATATAATGACTCATAATCCATACGTTAATTCACTATTGTGAGCGTTTGGCAGTAGCAATAATTTTAGCAACTCTGAAAAAACAGCTGCGCTTCAGAAATATATTAATAGTGGCAATTTTCAGATCACTGACAATCAAAAGAAAGCCATTGCCTCCATGTATTTGAGTGGGAAACTAATTGGATCAGCCAACGCTGCTCCGCTACTTACTTCTTATCAAAATACGACTTTTGGTAGCGACTCCATAAACACTTATGCACATTTATTAGGTAACGAGTGGAACTATTCACTTGCTAATGATCGTGGTGCAAGAGGAGCTGCTGGTTTTGATGCTAATAACAGTGTCGCTTTAGGATACAGTGATAAAGCCATTGATTACGATACATTAATTGCTTCTATGTGATACCTAACTGATAATAACCATCAAAAATTTATTGATTGATTGAATCAGAAAATTGGTAATCCGCAATCTGCTAATAATATGGGTTACATGGTTTGGATGTCTAAGAATGATGGTGGATATACCAATAATCCACAAAATCAAGAATTCACTGAACCAGATTTCAATGGAACTGATTTAACTGATACGCATGCTTCTGATATATACGGTTGAAAAGATAACTATGATGGTTTGTTTGAAAATACTTATCAAAATGTTAACACTAATGCTGTACAAAATCCGGACGCCGGTAAAACTTATACTAGCTATAATGAATACTGAAAATTTGGACCAATGCCAACCACCGGTGGTCAAACGGATATGATGGGCTTTATGGGTCTACAAACTCAATCAAGCAACACCTTACCCGAAAAAATTCAAACAGCATTATTCACTAATTTTTCAGGAACTTGTGATACCGTTTCTTCGCCAACCATCCAGAGAACTGGCTCGCTATATGCATATGGGTCACGAGAGGCATTAGCTAAAGAGGCTCAAAAACGTAATACTGCTACTGAAATTAGTGATCTAGCGCTTTACATTGACAAACAAACAGGTGTATTTAGACCAGCTTGCGAAGCCATTGCTCAAGAAAAAGATGCTACTAAACAAAAACAATTATTAATTGATTATATTAAAGGTGATGGTACCGCTACTTATGATAATATTCTAACTCCTTTAGCTTCTAATTTTTATCAAGGATACAATAAGCTTAACTCTACAACTACTCCGACATTAGAATTAGGCGTTCCTGGTTCTGGTACACCTCATAGTTACAACTTCTATGATGGTGCTAAGTCTGAAGGCCCAAGCGAAAGAGTTCGTGTCCTACAGTTCAATAAAGCAGACATTACTAAATCTGATACTAACCAAGATGTATATGCTCATCTAGGTGACATTATGGGAACTAATCTTGTGGATTACTTATTAGTGCAAGCCGCGATGGATACTTCCGTTCAATCAGACGTAATTACCACAGTAATTAAATTGGCTTATGCTAACACTGGTGGCAAACTAGTTGTTTATGACCGCAGATTTAATGATCAATTAGGTTCTAGTTGAGTAAAAGATTGAAAAACTAAGAATTAAGATGAACCGTAAGTTGATCTTCACTGATTTAGATGGTACATTACTAACTCGTGACAAAAAAATTAAAGATGAATCGGTCCGGATTATTAAAGCGCTAACTGCTCAAGGACATTATTTTTGTTTTATGACCGGACGTGCAATGAGCGATGCAAAACCATATTATGATCAATTAGGATTAGATACTTTATGTATTTGTAATAATGGGGCCGCTATTCACAACCCTAGAGATGAAGATTTTAGAGATATTTTCTTTCCGATGAATAAACAAATCATGTTGAAGTTATCCGAATCCAAAGAGATTATGAAAAGTGTTCAACATTTTGTAATCAAGACACGTCACTATACTTTTGTTAATAAAGTACCAAAGGAAAAACATTTAGTAGAAAATTTTAAGACTTGATTCCACTTAGACTTTAGTAAAATTAAAAATATAAAACGTGATGCTTTAATTACTTTTAAAAACCGTAAAAGTGATATTCTTTCCATCATTTTAGTTTTACAGCCAAATACTGATGTAAAAAATATTTATCGTGCAATTAAATCGATCACTAATAATTTATTATTAACCCATTGATCAATTGACAATCGAGATTATAAAGATCACGGTCATATCATCATCGAATTAAATCACAACTTTGCCAATAAGTATAATGCCATTAGATTTGTGCAAAGTTATTACGACGTATTAGACGCGGACACTTATGTTTTTGGTGATGGTGAAAATGATACCCAACCATTACATTCCCTAGAAAATTCTTACGCGATGTCTAACGCTTCTTCACATGCCATGTCCGTAGCTCATCACATCACTAAAGAAAGTAATGATAATGACGGTATGGCACTTACCCTTGAAGAATTATTCATGCCAAAATAAAGTATGGGTCATACTAAAAATATTATTTTTATTCATGGAGTAACTTCCACGGGAGCTAGTCATCAAACAATTTGTGATGAACTAACCAAGTTAGAATACAATTTTCATCATTTTGATTTACCTGG
>JAISKE010000009.1 GCA_031261045.1 Mycoplasmataceae bacterium
CCTTTGGTAGATGGAATTAAATCCAAGTTATGTAAAATGAAACCATCAGATTTGACATCATTTTCAAATTTTTCTAATGACGGCCCATTAAATACTACTAAGTGATCAATCTTGTTAAATACAGGTGAATCAATTTCTTCGCTCGACATAATGATACTACAGTTGGCAGTACCACCACGAGTTTCTGGACCATATGATGGATATCATAGAGCGTTCATGTTGGCATCGGTTGCCCCATAAGCAATAATCTTGCCAAACATCATGACACCTTGACCGCCGAATCCGGCAGCTTTTAAATTTATCGTTTTCATTATTGCGCTCCTACATCTTTAAATGTTTTTAATGGGAAGACTTTAGTCATTTCTTCGTCTAATCACTTAATGGCATCCATTGGTTTTTTACCCCAGTTAATTGGACAAGTGGATAATACCTCAACAATGGAAAAACCCTTTTTCTCTTTTTGATATTGGAAAGCTTTCTTAATGGCTGCTTTAGCTTGAATAACATTTTTTGGATTAGAAACAGACACTCGAGCTACAAAAGCCGCACCATCTAATTCTTTAATCATTTCACTAACTTTAATTGGTGAACCATGCATCACTTTGTTTCGTCCCATTGGAGATGTTGTCGTTCTTTGTCCTAATAAAGTACAAGGAGACATTTGACCTCCGGTCATACCGAAGTTAGCATTGTTTACAAAGATGACAGTAATGTTCTCACCACGATTAGCCGCATGAATCGTTTCCGCAATACCAATGGAAGATAAGTCGCCATCACCTTGATAACTGAATACGATGTTGTCTGGTCGTACTCTTTTAATTCCAGTCGCTACAGCGCAAGCTCTCCCGTGAGCCGCTTCTTGCATATCACAGTTGAAGAATTTATAAGCCATAACTGCACAGCCTACGGGAGCAATACCAATGGCGTTGTCTACGTCGTCGTTTTCTTCTAATACTTGAGCAACTAATTTATGAACGACTCCGTGCAAACATCCAGGACAGTAAGATAATTTTTCGCCGGTTAAACCAACTTTTTTATTTAATTCCATATTATTTACCTACTTTCTTGGCAAGCTTTTCTAGTGCCTCAATAACTTCTTCTACTTCTGGAATCACACCACCGGTTCGTCCGAAGAATTCTACTGGAATCGAGTTACCTCGTGTCGCAATTAAAACATCATCAGTCATTTGGCCCATGCTCATTTCTGTTACTAAAATTGCTTTAGCTTTCGTAGCTTTCTTAAATGCATCGTATGGGAAAGGTCACAAAGTGATTGGACGAATTATCCCAATTTTCATACCTTTTTGATTTAAATGAGCAACCGCACTTTTTACAATTCTAGACATGGTACCATAAGCTACCACAACAATGTCAGCTTCTGCGATGTTAGAGGAAATATCTACCATCACTTCTTCCTTAGCCATCTTCGTATACTTTTCATGTAACTTAATGTTGTGTTTTTCTAAATCATAGGAATCTAAATATAAAGAGTTAACAATGTTTCGACCATCATGGTGTTTGGTACCAATCGTACAATAAGTTTTCTTATCTGGTAAAGTACGTTTTTTAACTGGATGATCAAAGTCTACGGCTTCCATCATTTGACCAATTAAACCATCAACTAAAATTAAAACGGGGTTCCTCCATTGATCAGCCACATCGAATGCACCCTTAGTAATATCAATGGCTTCTTGAATGTTAGCAGGAGCATAAACAATATTATTGTAATCACCATTACCACCACCACGAGTTGCTTGGTGATAGTCGGCTTGGGAAGGCTGAATACTGCCTAAACCAGGACCACCACGCATCACCGATACGATGACACAAGGAAGCTCAGCACCACACAAGTAAGTAATGCCTTCTTGCATTAAAGAGATGCCGGGAGAAGATGACGAAGTCATCGCTCTTGCTCCAGCACCGGCGGCGCCATAAATCATATTAATCGAAGCTACTTCCGATTCACCTTGGACGAATGTTTTACCTTTTTCGAACATCATAGATGATAAGAATTCCGGAATTTCGTTCTGAGGAGTAATCGGATAACCAAAAAATACATCAGCGCCACCCATAATAGCGGCAGTCGCTATGGCTTCGTTGCCCTTCATTAATTGTTTCGCCATATTATTTCTCCTCCTTAACTTTTAGTACACTGTCAGGACACATCATGCAGCATAAGCCACATCCAGTGCACTTATTAATGTCCGATACATCAACAATGGTGTAACCATCATGATTGATTTTCTTTTCGTTAATGAATAAGATTTTTTGGGGACAGAAGTTCGTACAAACTGTGCAACCCTTACATCTCTCAGTATCGATTGTTATTTTTTTAGCCATATTTCTCCTAGCTTGTTTTATTCTCTAAATACATTTGTAAAATGATGTTTTCACCCTCAAACGTTCTAGTAGTCTTTGTATACTTATTTATACAAGTAAATTTAATGGGAATGTTAATTATTTTCGAAACCTCTTTAATTATATTTTCGCCATACACAATGTCATCCTCAGCGGTTCCGTTTAGTAGATTGGTATTGTTGACTAATCCAGTCACTTTCAAACCACTGGCCGTTTCCATTTTATTAATTACTTTAATAATATCATTCGCGTTATTACTTTGTGGTCGATAAACATTAATTACCGCTAATAGTTCGTGTTCACGATTAGGGCATTGTTCAAATTGTTTAATAACTTTCGCTCCCTGATCATAACCGCCCAGATCAATTACCATCGAAGCATTTAAATCTTCGTAATTCTTAAAAATGTCTTCACTGATCAAAGGCATGTCCAAATACTTGGCATCTTTTTCAATCGAAGACACAGTCTTAATATTATGTTGTGATAAAAAGTCAATTGCTTGACGTGAACGGAAATAAGGGTTAATTACATCCAAGTCACATAAACAGTTGACTTTTTTATTGATTGCAAGGTTAACACAGAATTCGCTTTTACCACTACCGAAGTAGCCAATCACGAAATAAACTGGTTTTACTTGTGGTGACATCTCTTAATGTATGATTGACGTACGGCACCAATGGTGTCGATACGTTTTTCAGCATAGTGAATTGCCGCAAGTTGGTTGTTAATCTTTTCAGTTTTAGCAATTTTATAAATTTCTAATAAACGGTCGTAAATTTTGTCTACATCACGCATCGCTGCTTCTTTTTTGTAACCAATTAGTTCATGTCAAACATTAATTACACCGCCGCCATTGATGACGAAGTCAGGCGCATATACTTTGCCAGCCTTCTTTAACATGTCGCCGTGTTTCTTTTCATCTTTAAGCACGTTATTAGCAGAACCTGCTACAACTTTTGCTTTAATTTGTGGAATAGTTTGATCATTTAATGCCATACCTAAAGCACAAGGACAGAATACATCTACTTTTTGACTGAAGATTAATTCTGGTTTAACATACTTAACTTCTGGATGTTCCTTTTTCATTCTTTCGATGTGTCGAGGATTTAATTCTGTGAAGCAAATATTCTTCGCACCGTGTTCAATTAAATAATTAATTAAATAATAACCAGTTTGCCCAGCCCCTTGAACAGCGTATGAATATTTTGATATATCGTGATTACCAAAAGCTTCCATTAATGATGCTTGTACACCTTTAAATACACCTCAAGCGGTAACTGGTGAAGGGTTACCTGATTTACCTTCAAGCCCCGCCACGTAATCAGTTTCCATATGGATGTAATCCATATCTTTAGCGGATGTGTTTACGTCTTCGGCGGTAATGTAACGACCATTTAAAGATTGTACATAACGACCTAAAGCACGGAAATAGCCTTCGCATTTAACTTTGCTTGGGTCCCCGATTAAAACGGTTTTAGCACCGCCTAAGTTTAAGCCAGCTGCCGCATTTTTGTGAGTCATACCACGAGCTAGACGCATCACGTCAATCACTGCTTCTTCCTCAGATTTATAATTTCACAATCTGGTACCACCCAATGATGGTCCTAGGGTTGTGTTGTGAATACAAGTGATCCCTTTAAGACCAGTTGTACGATCATAGAAATATACTAGTTGTTCGTAACCGTATTTTTCCAATGTTTCAAAATTTCCCATTTGTTTCTCCTTATTTATAACTATGTTATAACACTTTTTCAACTGTTAGTTTTAATTTTTAGAAGAAACACTAGGAATGCTAATAAGCTTTGTGCGAATGATGGTGAACACCACGCTTTTTATCTAAGTGAACTTTTACAGCAGCCGGGATAAACATTGCACACATGAATATCACCATTACCACCATTTGTAACGCCGATCCAATAACATCTGCTAATATAACTTTGGCTCCGGGTTGGTCAAGATATTGAAGGTACCAACTAGGGTAGTCGTTATATTTATAGTAATCCCAAATTGAAACAAAGTTACCAACCGAATCAATAATAACGAACGATAGACCAATTGTAACGATAATCGCACTAACAATAGCACCAAATAAAAAGGTTTTAGACTTTTCAACCTTAACTTGCTTAGTCTTGCGATTAATGATGGCACCAATGACTGCAAATATAATACAAGCAAACGCCATGACAGCATTCCAGTTACCAATTAAATCAGCAAAAGAATACAGTTTACCAACATAGTTGTTGGTGGTCGGTCCATAGTCGACATTGTCCCAACCTGGTATTTTATCATAGTGTCCACTGTTTATGTAAAATAATCCAATGATAGTAAATATTACAAATCAAAATAAGGTAATGCAGTAACAAATTACTGTGCCGACTAATGGTTTGTCTTTACGAACATACTCTTTCCATTTTCATGCAAAAGGAATTTCATTATGTGCCACTAAATCTTCATAATACCTAGAAGAATATATGGCCACACCATTAATAACCCCTAAGATGCCAACAGTTACTAACACATTAGCAACTTGAATAACTTGAATTGGTACATGTAAATCACTTAGCTTGCCAGTACCGGTCCCAATTAAAAACGAAAATGCGATCAATACATCAATTGCACTAACAATCGCAATTCCAACAGCCAAAGCCATCGAAACTTTTTTAGGCTCTTTCATTTCAGTTTGGATACCAGCCGCTGAATAGAACCCATCGAAAGCAAAAAAGACAGCGGGGATGGAACTCATGACGCCAATAAATGGAAGTTTGTCTACAAATAAAGGTAGGTGATGATTGTAATCTTCTTGAAAATGTGTTCAATCAAAATTATTATCCGCGTGTTGACCACCTGTTCCAAGGCCAACCATTACAAAACCAGCAATCGCGGCAAAAGCTAATGGAAGAAACTTAATGCATGTTACCACTCAATTTTGAATATTAGCAGCTTTGGCAGATAAACCCGACACCCAAATAAATCACGAAGCAATTGCTAAAGCGATTATGATAATGTAATACCATTGAATTGAAAAACCAAACGATTCTTGCAATGTCATGATCATATACAACGGTAAAATGAAATAATAAATCGGTAAATGAAGATAAGTCATAAAATTTTTAGCACCGTTATAGAAAAATTTATTATTAAAACGTCTTACTCAACCAACTAATCCCTGATTATTAGTGCCAGCCCCACTACAAATTTCTGGGAGCGCCATCGCTAAAGCCAAGATACCGACAATCGCGATTACTCACGATAAAATTGCCATCACGATAGCCCCGTGCACATTGTTTAAAATTTCGTGGTTCTTAATAAAGATACCGGACCCGATTGAAGAGCCAACAACTAATAAGATAGCTGAAACAAATCCAATTTTTTTCTTAGTTGGAGCGGTTTGGATTGGGGACGGTGTCAAATCGACTAATTTTTTATTACCAGCGATGTCTTGTTTTTCCATTAAATTAAGTATAAATGATAAACATCATTTTATTAAAATTATTCCATCTAAATTGTATATAATTGTTGCCTGTTTATGGAACTATTGGTTAACCCTACAAGTTATTCAAATGCTCTAGAACTAATAAAATTAGGCGTTCACCAAATATGTGTGGGCACTAAAGAATTTAGTCTGAGAAATAATTGTTTGCTAACGATCAAACAAATTGAAGAACTTATTAAAAATAAAAAACAAACGAAGATCTTAATCTTGGTTAACCGTTTATATTTTGATCCAGAACTTCCAGAGTTAGCAAAATACATTTTAGCCATTAGTAAACTAAACATTGACGGAATTATCTTTAGCGACTTTGGGATTAATCAAATTTGTTTTGAGAATAACCTAAAGGTTAATCTAATTTACAATCCAGAAACCTTAGTCACTAATTTTGGTCAATTTGATTTCTATAAAGAGAACAATATTGGTGAGGTAGCTTTAGCTAGAGAATTGAATGTTAATCAAATTAAAGAGATCGCTTCTAATAAGAAGGACATGAAAATCCAAGTCCAAGTTGGTGGTCATGCTTTAATGATGCATTCGCGCTGAAGTTTATTATCTAATTACCAGGCGACCCAAAAGGACCAAACAAACATCACTCATCAAACCGCTATTATAAGAGAGGTATCACGAAAAGAACCTTCCATTATCTATGAAGATGAGTACGGCACGTACGTCTTTACTAACTATGATTTATCTTTATATGACAAGCTAGATGAATTAAAACAAATGCACGTCGACACCGTTAGAATCGACAGTTTTTTGCACGACGAGGATTGGGTTATTAAAACGGCAAAATGGTTTTTAAAGGGTGTTTCTGAAATCAATAGCGTTGATCTAAAACAATACGAAAACGATTTTCAACAGTTTAATTTATCCCACGGTTTCTACAACATGAACAAGCATGATTTAGTCTATTTATTAAAAGAGGATGTGTATGAATAAGCACACTGAATTATTGGCACCCGCAGGTGATTTGCAACGCGGAAAGATGGCGATTGACTTTGGTGCTAATGCCATTTATTTTGGAGCGAAAGTTTATTCTTTAAGATCGCGTGCATCTAACTTTGATTATCCACAATTATATGAAATGATTAATTACGCCCATGAGCATAAAGCTAAAGCTTACATCGTAAGTAACATCGTTTGCCATAACCATATGTTAGCTGGCGTTAAAGACTTCCTAATAGAAGTTATGAAAACCGCTCCCGATGCTTTTTTGTGCACCGATCCTTATATTATTAAAATGATTAAGAGTAATTATCCACGCGCAAATATTCATATATCAACGCAACAATCAGTTACTAACTCTAAAGCTGCTTTGTTCTTTGCTCGGAATGGCGCTAAACGAATCGTCACCGCGCGTGAAGTTTCCTTTAATGAAATTAAAGAAATGATTAAGAATGTAAATGGTCAAATAGAAATTGAAATGTTTGTTCACGGTGCCGTTTGTATATCTTATAGCGGCCGTTGCATGTTAAGTAGTAATATGTGTTTAAGAGATGCTAACAATGGAGGTTGTGCCCAATCTTGTCGTTGGGTATCTGAGCTTTATTTGAACAACAAGTCTTTATCTAAAACCTTTAGCATGTCTGCTAAGGATATGAGTTTGGTAGGTTATTTAAAAGATGTCGTTAATTCCGGCTTAACTTCCGTTAAGATCGAAGGAAGAATGAAGTCAGAACATTACATTGCCACCATCGTAAACGATTACCGGAAGATCTTAGACGCCTTATATAATAATGAACCAGTCCCTAAGGAATATATTGAAGACATCAACAAAGCTGCTAACCGAGAAGTATCATTTGCTTGGTTCAATGGGAAACCTACCACCAATGAAATGTTGTATCACGAAATCCCTAAACGAGTTAATCAGATCTTTGCTATGCTAGTAAAATCAAAGGTTAATGAAAATACCTATGAAGTTATTTCCAAAAATTATTTTACAATTAATAATAACTTCGAAATACTAGGTCGAAACTTAATGCACATTGAGAAAGTTAAACTTACTAAAATTATTAACAAAGATAATTTGGAGATAAGTATTGTTAACACTCCGATGCAAGAATTAATAGTTTGTTTAGATAAAAATATTAATCTTGAATCAAATGACATTCTAAGAATAGTTTTATAGTAATTAATTTGTGTATGAAGTGATAGGCCCTATATTTAATTTAAGATTTTTTTGATTATTAGAATCACTGTAACAAAAAACTGGATTAATCAAAATATAATTGTACAACACACCACTTCCTCCAGTGTTTGGTGAACACGAAACAGCATTAATGGTTTGATAATAAGGGACCGCATTTACATCTTCAATATTGGTGTTTATTTGTTGATAATCTGGATTAGTAGCCATATCATGCCATTTTTGAACTACTTCACTATGATTGTCATTATTAACATCATAACCTTTAGTGGTAAAACTTGATTCATCGCCAAAAAATGGACGAAAATCTCAATATAGTTGGTTGGCGTGCTGTGGAAATATGGTGCCGTCATTATAATTTTCATATCCGTTACCAAGATAATTTAAACGAAAATCATCATCAGTTGAATAACCATTGACATATCGAGGGTCTATTAAGTCAATGTTAATTGGAACCGGATGAATATTGTTTGCTTCAACATTTTTTAATCAATAACTATCAATTAAAAACCCTTCGTTTCTAACATCAGATAGCGCTGCGAATCAATAACCGTCAGGCGACGCAAAACGATCAAACCCAGCAATACAGGGGTTTTGCAATCAATATAGCATGTTGTCGGAAAGAGTTAATGGGATTAATAAATTTAATTGTAATTCAAAATTCATGGTAGCGTAGCTTTGAACGCTATCAGGAACAATATCGATAAATCTAGCAGCCTTTAAATAACTTTTATCGTGATAATCGTCATGAAAACTTCCTCAATCTTCGCGATTGTCCTGCCAACCGCTAAAAGCTCCAATAATTTTATAGTTATGATAAGTAAAATTTAACTTTAAAAGATTATCTTTAAAAGATGGCAAATATGGAACATTAACAGTTGGATGAACCTCTACATTAACTTCCATATATTCGATTATCTGAGTTGAAAAATCATATTTAATATCGTATGTAACTTTAAAATTATCTTCTAAATTAGATAGTGATATATTACCGAGACCCGGAAAAGAAGCAATTTCAGCATTTTCTAGGTTCGAGCAAAGTTGTTTAGCAGTATAAATCAAATCAGCTTTGAAAATATTGACCGATAGATATTTGGTTTCATGCTTGTTATTCCTATAGCCGTCATTAACAATATCTAGCGAATCATATTGTGTGTCTCCTCCCTGCTTTAATTGTGAGTCGTTTACAAAAATAGCAGGATCAGCTTTTGGGTCAATGGACCCAATAAGCTCAGTCTGCATATTATAAACCGAGTCATTAGTGTTTATAGTTGTGGTTTTTTTATAGTCAGTGTGTAATGGGTGTTCAACAATTGTTATTTCTTTATGAAATGATAGGTCTTCGTCAGAGGGAGACTTTATACACTCAAAATAGAACGATCATACTCCCTCATTTTTAGTGTTTGATGTTTCTTTAAAATATTCATCAAACTTGAATGAAGTGTCTGTGAAGTTAATTTCAGGTTTAGTAATATTATCTGAATAAAAATTCCTTCACTTGATTTGAAGAAACGAAACCATTTTTTTCGCGTCTCATTGAAAATATTTATCCCCTTGTATTTCAATATCTGGTGATACTACTGTGCCACAGCTTGTAACTAGTGGCAGTGGAAGGACGATAACAGCAGATGTGGCGAAAAATCATTTTTTCTTAAACATAGTTCTCCTGATACAATTGAAGCAATTGACTACCAGACAGTTTATCAAAAATTTGAGTTACGTTAGATTTAGTTTTTAATAATATGGCATAATCTACATATTTTTCAACTTCATCCAAATTATGCGAAGATATAAGAATGGTCATATTTTTATTTTCAGCCCGTATTTTATTAATTAAATTATAAAATCTTACTCTTTGCAAATAGTCAAGATTTTCAGTTGGTTCATCAAGAATTAACATCTTAGGGTCGGTTAATATCGCTTGAATAATATTAATTAATTTGTTTTCTCCAGTAGATAAATCAGTCAATTTTTTACTCAAAATTGTTTTGGGTAAATTGAAAGCAAGTATAAGATTGTTAATTTTTACTATTGATTCATTTTTTGTCATGCCTAAATACATACCCATTTCTATAAGAAAAGATTGCGCGTTCATATTTAAATTAATATATTCAGTTGGAACGTACGATATCCATTTTTTAAAATCTTTATTGACATTATCTATTCCGTTAACGAATACATTACCATTTTGAATTGGAATAAAATTAAATAAGGATTTATAAAATGTAGTTTTTCCAATTCCGTTTGGGCCACACAAACAGCAAAACTTCCCATAAGGGATTTTAAAAGTTAAATTATCTAGTATTAATTTATTTTTAATGGACACGCATAATTTGTTGGCCACTAAAGCTCCGTCTTCAACTTGTTGTTCTAACGCTTTAGGTCTACGATGTATTTTTGAATAAATAATTAAAGTAACAATAGCAACAACGATATAAATGACATTAACGACATTAGGAACTAATGCAGTATACATAATTATGTTGTGAGTTATTTTATGCATGTTAGTGGTGGTGGTATTAGTGCACGGTCAAATTGAAGGGAACAGTAAAAGCGTCCCAAAGACAAAAATAGCTAATAAAATATTAAATGGATAATAAATTTTCGGCCAGAAATTTTGAATCGTAGCATTGAATAGACTGGCAGCAATGATAAAAACAAAAATCGTGACATAAAGACTAGGATTAATTCCATGCTTAAAAACACCTAAGTGATTGCAATCACTTCAAAAAGCGATTTGTAATATATTAAATACTAGTAAAATAATAAATGTTGAAATAATGGAAATAATGGAAACGGTGAAAAACCGTCATCAAAGATATTCATTTCTTGAAACATTTTTAACTAAAATGAAATATTTAAAAGGGCTTGGGTCAACAACTCTGGTTGCAAAAAGAATAATTAAGAATATTGAAAAAAATATTACTGGCATGAAAATAATGATTCAATTTGATGAATCATAATAATAAGAGATGTGTCCTAATGTTAAAATAAGTGGTAGTAGTACTAATGTCACAACATTTAACAAAATTACAATGAGTAAACAAATTAAGAACAACTTATTAGTTCAAACGCGTTTCATTGCTGACTTTAAAAAAATTAATAGTTTGTTCATCCAACTCCTATTATTCCCACTCAATAGTGCCGGGTGGTTTGCTAGTAATATCATAAACCACACGGTTAATACCTTTAACTTCATTAGTGATCCGATTGGATACCTTATCTAAAACGGCGTAAGGAATTTTTGCATAATCGGCGGTCATACCATCTTGACTAGTCACTGCTCTAATTACAATTACATTTTCATATGATCTTTGGTCACCCTTAACACCAACGGTTTTCACTCCTGGTAAAACTGTGAAGTATTGTCAAATCTCTTTATTCAATCCAGCTTTAGCAATTTCTTCTTGAAGAATATAATCGGACTCTTGCACTAATTTTATTTTATCAGTAGTAATATCCCCAATAATTCTTACCGCAATCCCTGGTCCAGGAAATGGTTGACGATTAACCATGTGTAGTGGTAACCCTAAAGTTTTGCCTAATACTCGTACTTCATCTTTAAATAGAATATTTAGGGGTTCAATTAATTTAAGCGGCATGTTTTTTGGTAGCCCACCAACATTGTGATGAGATTTAATTGTTTGTGCTATTTTGGTTCCAGATTCAATTACGTCAGTATATAAAGTTCCTTGAGCTAATCATTTTAAGCCTTTAATTGTTTTAGCGTATTTCGCAAACTCGTCGATGAAGGCTTTGCCAATAATTTTTCGTTTTTGTTCAGGGTTGCTAACACCTTTAAGTAAACTTAAGAATTTCTTAGAAGCGTCAACTTTAATGAATTTGACATCAAAATGTTTCTGAAATACTTCGGTTACATTTTTGCCTTCGTCTTTGCGTAGCATTCCATGGTCAACAAACAAACAAGTTAAGTTTCTACCAATTGCTTTGGCAATAATGGCGGCTGTGACTGCAGAATCCACACCGCCGCTTAAAGCACACAACACTTTTTCGTTTTTAACTTTACTTCGAATTTGTTGAATAGCCGTACTAATATAAGATTTCATACTTCAATTAGCGGTTGCTTTACAAATATCAAAGATAAAGTTTTTTAAAATCGTTTGTCCATTAATCGTATGTCTTACTTCTGGATGAAATTGAATCGCATAAAATCTGCGGCTCATGTCGGCGATTGTAGCA
>JAISKE010000002.1 GCA_031261045.1 Mycoplasmataceae bacterium
GGTTTAACATAAAACCCATAATCACTACTGATATAAATGATGCCACTAAATTAGCCGATAAGAAAAACGCAAAATTATACCCTTGAGAATTAATCATTCCGGCAGAAATATATGAACCAATTGTTGAACCAGTAATTAAGCAAATGGAATTAATAATAATCATTATTCCACCTAAAGGTTTATGTTTTACAGATGATTGATAAATCGAAATGAAATCTCCACCGGCTGAACATCCACCAATAATGTAAAGAATGGAATAACACAATGCTGCTCCTAATCCATAAACAAATGCATAAATAAATAATGTTAATGCTTTGTATGGATCATAATTGGTATTGTAAATTTGATTGGCTACATCGCCAGTTCCTTGTGGTACATATCAAAATGGTAATATATAAACATCTCCGCCGGTAACAAATACATTATCTGTAGGTAAATGCGGATTAATACTACTTCCTTCTGGAGTAGTGTTACCGAATAAAAATACTTTTTCAATGCCATGAATATAGCCAATGCCAAGACCAATGCCGATATTAACCACTGTAAATACTACGGTTAGTCAACAAAAGGTGTGCCCAATTTTTTTGTAACCAAAAATAAATAATGGAATATTCATCACGCCATACAAGCCTCAAAACATTAAGTTAAATACTGTTTTTACAACATCTGGATTAGTACCTGATTTTTTCATGGCAGTATTTGTAATACGTGCAATCCCTTGAGCTACAGCACTTAATCCAGAGTTATACAATCCCGTATTCTTTAAAGTGAATTGAACGAATACAGCCATAACTGCGGCAACGATAATTGCAATTAAATAACGCTTCCATGCAGCGTGCTTGTTATATAAACCCGCAAAACGAACACTACCAGCAGTTACATTAACTGTATCAAAAGTACCAACATCAAAATTTTCAGGAGCGGTTGGTTTCTTGCTAACTGGTCAAAGTTTAATTTTACGTTTTTTAGTTGGTTTCTCTCTGTTCATGTCTTACTTCACGTGTTGTTTTGTTTTAATACGAGCAGATTTACCTGAACGTTCACGCATATATGTTAAGTATGCTCGACGAACTTTACCATGTTTAATCACATCAATCTTCACGATTAATGGTGAGTGGAATGGGAAAGTGGCTTCCACACCAACGCCACTAGCATCCTTGCGGATGGTAAAAGCTTTAGATAAGTTCTTGCCAGTAATCTTAATAACTACACCATCAAATCTTTGCACACGGGTTTTGTTTCCTTCCACAATTTTTGTGTGGACTGAAACAGTATCACCAGCTTTAAAGTTTGGTAGGTCATTACGCATTTGCGCATTTTCAATACGCTTAATAATGGCAGCTTTGTTTAACTTTTTCATTTTTAATTCTCCTTTTTATATTTGGAATATAGATCTTTACGATTACTTTTGGTTTTCTTAATCTGTTGTTGTTTACGAAACTCGTTGATCTTTTGGTGGTTGCCACTTAATAGTACTTCGGGAACTTTATGCCCTTCATAGTTTAGTGGTTTGGTATAAACGGGGTAATCTAATAAATTGTTATCGAAACTCTCAGCATGGAGACTTTCATTGTTAATCGCATGATCTAATAATCGAATCACACTTTCAATAATGGTCATGGCTGGAATCTCGCCCCCAGTTAATACGTAGTCACCCACGGATATCACTTCGTCCACATAGTTTAAGATTCTTTCATCAAACCCTTCGTAGTGTCCCGCAATCAATATTAAATGTTTGCATTTAGCATATTGGATTGCTCTAGTTTGGTTATAAGTTCTGCCTTGTGGGCTTAATAGTATAACCTTACTATCTTTGGTTTGGTATTTTCGAATTGCATCCACGATGGGTTGTAATTGAATTACCATACCCGGACCACCGCCATATTGATATTCGTCAACTCTTTTAGTTTTATCTTTCGAAAATTCACGAAAGTTAACGATTTCAATTTTAGCAATCTTCTTACTGATAATTCTTTTAACGATGGATTCGTTTAAGAAGTTATCAAACAGTTTTGGGAATAATGTTAAAACCGTAATCTTCATTAATCTATTTCTTTTCTTCTACTTTAGCTTCTTCAGCTTTTGGTGCTTCAACTTTAACTTCTGTTTTGACCTTAGCAGCTTTAGCTTTCGCAGCTTCTAACTTGGCAGCTTTCTTAGCTTTCTTGTTAGCATATGCGGCTTTCGTCATCTTACGATGATGTTTCTTAGCTTGCTTTTTGGTTTTTAAGTATTCTGCTCAGATACCTTGTTCTTTCAGCATACTTAAAATTGTTTCCGTTGGTTGTGCACCCTTAGTTAGGAAATCAATCGCTAAATCCTTTTTTATCAATACTTTACCACTGTTTGGTTCGAACGTGCCGATAATAGCAACGAAACGACCATCACGCTTAGAACGTGAATCAGTAGCGATAATACGATAAAAAGGCGCCTTATGTTTTCCTAATCTGGTTAATCTTAACTTGACCAATTTGTTTACCTCTCTTTAAAAATGTAGAGGTATTATATATAAATATAAAAAAATGCTATAAAGTATTTTCACTTTATAGCGTTTTATTAATTCAATCAATCATTTGTTCCTTGGAAATAAATTCAATTAGATAGTTAATCATTTTACCATTTTTAATCACACATAAAGCTGGAGCTACACGCACTCCTAAACGATAAGGAATATTACGTATATCATTGGAAGAACCACTTCAAGCAATTACTAATTTGGAATAAACGAAACTTTGGTTAAAAGTATTACTAATGTCGTCAAAAATGGCTTCAACTCTTTCGCACATTGGGCAAGGCCTAGTGCCAAACATATTAATAACAACTTGGTTGCTATTAATTACTTCATTAAACTCTTGTGCAGAATTGACAATTTTAACCATATTTAAATGCTACAAAAAATATTAAGCAACATTATCAAAGACTAGAGGAATGATAATATTACCAAATGGATCAATGGCTTTGTCCTCTCATAGCTGAGATTCTGGTTGGGTTGTTGGGGCAGTTACGTGAACCGCTGTTGGATTAGTTTCTCCTGTTCTATTCCAAGTAACATGGTTCATAATGTCATCACCAAAAATTGGTGGAGTAGCAAAACTGAATATCGCACGATACCCTGGAAGCCCAAGGTAATAACTTGGTAAGTCTGTTGATAAAAATAAAGTTTCTTCTCAACTACCAGTGTTAGCAAAAGCTCTATCACAAATTTTAGTTACTTGAGATTTAACATCAAAAGTGTTCAATGATTTACAGTTTGCAAAAGCATTTTTTGGTATTGTTGAAGTTGCTAATGCTTTATCACTACCAATTTCTATATCAATTATTCCTCAGACTAATCCTTGTACGGAATTAGATAGGGAATTTACTTGATCAACTAAACCACCTTTAGGATAAATCGCTTGACCGATGATATTATTACCAGCATCTAATTTATTAACTAAGTTGTAATGATCTCCATTGTTAGGATTATTACCATCAGCATCTCCTAGTCAAACCTGAATATTTTTATAACTCGAGTTGTTTGCCCAAGGATTTGCAATTACTTTGTCATGGGCAGGATCTGTGCTGCTAAGACCAAATTCGTTAATTAAAGAAAATGCATCTTGTCCAATTCGTGAGATTGTTTTTGGTAATTGGACATTCTGAAGCGAACTATTTTCAAAAGCACATGATCCAATTTCGTAAAAGCATTCATGTTTAGTAGTGGTAAATAATAAATTACCAATGTTTGGTGGTAGTGTGGAATACCCGGTTGCCAGGTTGATAAAAGCGTTATTAGTAACTGACACAATATCCGCTGGAATTAATAGGGTGTCATAATGCACTAAATCATCCGGTCCAACCCCTTCTTCAAGACCATCCAAAGTTCAAAAACCAGTCTCACTAGCATTGTCTGCTGGTGATCAACTTAATAATGAGTAAGGGATTGGAGTAATGACATCATTTACTAGAGTAATTTCTAGAACTATACTCTTATCACCGTCCGTCAGAACGAACATCACACTTTTATTCGTGGTAGCTTCGTCTGGAAAATTAGCTTTATCAAAACTAACCGTAATGACGGTACCATTAGACACTTTTTGATTAAGCGTTGCACCGGTGATCGTTACATAATCTTCAATTTGATCATAATCGTTCCAAGTAACATGAATATCATGTTTAGTATTAGTCTTCACTTTAAATGAACATGAATGTTCATTATGAAATTGAGCAGTGTCGTTCTTGTAGTACAACATATCAGAACCAGTTACAAACTCCGTAGTGATGCCAGTTTTTTTAGAACATGAAGAGGTAATAACTGCCGCTAATGTACCGGCTAATGTAAGACCTAGAATACCAGTGAATTTAAATATGGCTAATAAATTTTTTTTCATATGATCTCCTAGTTATCATGCAAAAATGTTGGATATAAACTTTTTGTATTTTGCGTACCTTCGTTATTTCCAACCTGATCATGGGCATGTAATCAATAAGATGGCATCCAAAAATTTTCAGTAATGTTCATGACAATTTGGATGTTAGCAAGTTGTAAGGTAAGACTCTGAACATGAAAATCTGCCTGACCTCATCCGTTAAAAGTTGTTACGGGAATCAATGGATTATTTTCTATAATTATTACATCGTCTTCTACTGTACCAATAGAAAAAAGGCCGTTATAACCCGAAGGTTTAAATGGTTGGTAATCTCCACCAAAATATAAACTATGGAAATTTTCTTGCATACCTCGAAAGGCTGCTTCTAATTGTTGCTCAAAAATTCCAACTGATCCAGATTTGTAACCAGTTTTAGGTTCGGTATTTGAGGTAGATTGAATAAGTTTTCGATTAAAAGTTAAAGTTTCTGTCACTTCTGTAGATGGGGCATTCACAT
>JAISKE010000037.1 GCA_031261045.1 Mycoplasmataceae bacterium
GCATTTAAAATCCACGGGTGGAGTTTTAACTCTCTAAAATTCATAATACTCCTATAGGATAAAGTTAAGAATCTTATTCTTAACGTAAATCACTTTCTTTGGTTTGCGACCGTTAATAAAAGTAATTACCTTTGGTTCTTTTAAAGCTAATTGCTCAACATCGTGCTGGTTTAAATCCTTATCAATTATAATGGTAGCACGTAGTCGACCGTTTTCCTGAATAGGTAAAGTAATGGTGCTATCAATTGTTTTTGATTCATCAAAGCCTGGTCATTTTTGTAAGTAGATTGCTTCACCTTCGTGTTTTAAAATCACTTGTCAAATCTCTTCAGCCATGTGTGGTGCAAAGCAAGAAAGAATAATGGTGAACGCTTCCATATGTGCTTTCGGTAATTCTTGATGGGCATAACATTCATTAATGAAAATCATCATTTGTGAAATAGCCGTGTTGAATTTATATTCTTGAATATCGCTGGTAACTTGTTTTACAAATTTATGGAAGGCGGTTGTCAATGTTTTATTTACCTTACTAATGTCATTAGTAATCTTTTTATCAGTTGTAAATAATCGATAAACTCGCTCCAACCATTTGTGCATCCCATTAATGCCATCATCATTTCATGGTAGTGAAGCAGTTAAAGGCCCCATGAACATTTCATAAAGTCTCACCGCATCCCCGCCATAATCTTTGATTAATTCATCGGGGTTAACTACGTTCCCTTTGGACTTAGACATCTTGTCGCCGTCGGGTCCTAAAATCATCCCTTGATTAATAATCAATTGAAACGGTTCTTTAGTTGGTACGATACCAATGTCATGTAAGAATCGGTGTCAAAATCTCGCATACAATAAATGTAATACAGCGTGTTCTTGACCACCAATGTATAAGGCAATTGGTAATCATTTCTTAAATAAATTCTTCGCTTCACTAGAATCTAGTGGCAAATAACTACCGTTATGTTGTTTCATTAAATAAGCCAAGTAGTATCAGCTAGATCCCGCTCATTGGGGCATGGTGTTAGTTTCGCGGCGATAGTGTTTACCATCGATTTCTACATTAACTCAATCTTTTAGATTGGCTAATGGTGATTCGCCGTTTTTCGATAACTTAATATTATTAGTTTTAGGTAACAATACTGGTAATTCCTTAATTAGGTGTGGTTTATTGTTTTCGTCAAAGATGATCGGGAACGGTTCACCTCAATAACGTTGACGGCTAAATAATCAATCTTTCAATTTATATGTAATATATGATTTGCCAAGTTTGTGTTGTTCTAAAAATTCCACAATAATTTTAGTGGCTGGTTCGGTATGTTTGCCATTAATTAATAAACTGTCAATGTGCTTGCCGTCGCCTTCGTAAGCTTGCTTATGAATGTCGGTTTCGATAATAAATTTAATGTCGAGTTTATATTTTTTAGCAAAATCAAAATCTCTTTGGTCGTGTCCGGGAACGCCCATCACAATTCCAGTAGCATAAGAATTTAAGACGTAGTCAGCCGTATAAATTGGAATCTCTTCGTCGTTAATTGGATTGATGGCAAAAGCTCCAGTAAATACACCAGTTTTAACTTTGTCTAGGTCTTTACGTTGTAATTCAGTTTTAGATTTAGTTGCTTCAATATATTTATTGAATTCTGCCTTGTGGTCATTAGTAACGATTTGTTTTAAGATTGGATTCTCGGGTGCCACGCTTAGAAATGTTACTCCGTAAATAGTATCTGGTCTTGTTGTAAACACTTCGAATTCTGTTTTAGAATCTTTAACTTTAAATTTAACTAAAGCACCAACAGATTTACCAATTCAATTACGTTGTAATGATTTTAAAGAATCTGGTCAATCTAATTCGTCTAAACCTTCTAATAGTTTTTCAGCGTATTTCGTAATCTTCAAAACTCATTGACGCATTGGTTTGCGGATAACCGGATGTTGCTCACGTTCAGAAACCATTTTGCCGTTAACTAAAATAACTTCTTCGTTTGCTAAAACCGTGCCTAATGCTTCGCACCAATTAACTTCAATGTCTTGCACTTCTGCTAAATCATGTTCAAATAATCTACTAAAAATTCATTGGGTTCATTTGTAATAATGTGGATCAGTGGTATTTACTTCTTTTTCATAATCATAACTAAAACCTAACATTTGCAATTGTTTGCGAAAGTTATTAATGTTACTATTAGTAAATTCATCCGGGTGCTTTTTATTTTTTAAAGCAAATTGTTCGGCTGGTAAACCAAAAGCATCTCAACCAATTGGATGTAAGACATCAAAACCATTTAACTTTTTAAATCGCGTAACAATATCCGTGGCGGTATATCCTTTAGGATGACCTACATGTAATCCTAAGCCACTAGGGTAAGGAAACATGTCCAAAATATAACTCTTCGGTTGCTTGGTGTCTTTAAATTGATAAACGTGGTGATCAAGTCACCACTTTTGTCATTTTTTCTCAATCAAGTTATGGTTATACATACGGTAAGTATTATATTAATAATTAATAATCATTAATATATAGTCACGTAATCTATTAATAGATTAACTAGGCTTTTGATCTTTAGGTTTGTAAGAACCGTGGATGGCTTTAGTTAATAACTCTTGCGTGCTTTTCGCATCGTTAGTGGTGATTTCCACCATCGGAATGCCAGTCGTGTTTAGTTCAATGCTTTTGTGTTTTACACCGGTGGTTCTAACATCAATCTTAGTGGTGCGATATTGTTCAGCACGTTCGTCTTCATCGATGTCACCTAGGAAACCAAAGTAGTCATTTACTTTGTTAGTGCTAACTTTACGTATTTCTCCTTCAGATTCAAGTTCTTGTTCTTTATCAATGTAAGCGGAAACAATGAAGAAAGCCTTAATACCATCTTTACTCTGATAGTCGGCGCCATAAACTAAGCTTAATGAATTGTTAGTGCTAATATCTTTAAAGATATTACGAATGTCAGAGATCACAGAGTTTGGTGTTTTACTATTCAAGCTTAAGTTCATCATTACTTTAGTTTTCTGTGTTTGGATTGTAACATCAGTGTAACTTTGTTCTACAGAAAGTAAGATTGATTGCTTCAAATTTTCTTTATCATATTCGTCGTAAAGCATAAATGAATTTGATAGAAAGATTTTATTTTCTAAAAAGAAATTTTTAATATCAGCAAAGTCAATGTTCATTTCGGTGGCATTACCAATCATGTCAACGATTTCACTAATCGTACTTTTAACTTCGTTATTAGCTTTTTCAAAAGCTTCCACGAAAGATATTTGACCAACATTGCTATTAATGATTTTATCGTTGCTAATACGAGTAATGGAATCAACTTCTTTTTTAAGTTGTTCAAAACTTTCTAAAGCGTTCTCATAAATTTCTCGGCCTTCAGCTTGAATGGAAGGGAAATTTACAATTGCCACAGTTAAGATGCCCATAGATTTGGCAATCTTTGCAATCTCGGGCGAAGCCCCTGAGCCCGTACCTTTACCTAAACCAGCAACGATAAATAGGATGTCAGTATTCTCTAAATTACCACGAATTTTAGCTTCGCATTCGCCAACAGACATTTTTCCAATTTCTGGTTTACCACCAGACCCACTACCACGTAGAGTGT
>JAISKE010000061.1 GCA_031261045.1 Mycoplasmataceae bacterium
ATACAAAAATATAAATTTAATATATGACGATAATTTAAATATTGATTGAGACACACAATTTAAAAACTATAAAAATCCAATCGTCGTTTCTAATTTGCCTTATTCTATTAGCTCTCCGACCATTAGCAAGTTTTTGGAATGTAATAACACTCAAATAATGGTTTGTATGTTGCAAAAAGAAATGGTAGAGCGACTATTAGCCAAACCGCGAACTCATGAATATAATGCTTTTTCTGTTTTTATTCAATCTGTAGCAGACGTTAAACACCTAATGAATGTTAGTAAAAATTGTTTTTATCCAGCGCCAGAGGTAGATTCCATTGTGATTCAAATTCAGAAAAAAGACAACAATATAGATATGAAGTTATACGATAGGTTTTTAAAACAATGTTTTAATAGTAAACGCAAAACTTTAGTAAATAACTTATCTTCTTCAAACCTTAAAAAAGAAGAAGTATTAAACTTTTTAAACAAACAACTTTTATCATCACTAGCAAGGGCCGAAGAACTAACTCCCGAAACATTCTTAAAATTATTTACGTTGTGAAAGAAGGTTATTTAATATGGCAACACTTAAAGCATATAGTAAAGTGAATTTAATATTAAAAGTGTTTCCCAAACAGGGCAGTCTACCAAAACACAAGATTCAATCTCTAATGGTGTTGGATAAGACAATATACGATCAAATTACTATCATTCCAAGCGATCGAACCACAATAACTTATTATCTTAACAATTCTATTATCAAAATGCGTGACTGTACTGTAGCAAAAACCATTTCATATCTACAAAAGATTTATAAAACGAAATTAAATTATCAAATTTCAATTTATAAAAAGATTCCGTTAATGTCTGGGCTTGGTGGGAGCGCGACTGATGCCGCTAGCATTATTGTCTATCTTTTGAAATTAAATGATTGATCCTTAACTAACAAACAATTAAAATACATTGCATTAAATATTGGATCAGATATTCCGTTCTTTCTATCATCTTGCAATGCGGCAGAAGTTAAAAGTTATGGTGAGAAAATAAATAAATTTAATGCTGACAACATTCGATATTCTATTCACTTAACTAATATTCCAATAGCATCTCAACAAGTGTATTGTGCGATTGATAAAAATCATCAATACAAATCTGAGGTAAATTTTAACAAATGTTTGAAAGTGTTAGAAGGGCATCAACCTATTACTATTCCATTCAATGACTTACAACCTTATATTTTTAAAGTTTCTAAACTATTACAATACAAATATAATTCAATCAACACAATGAACAATACTTGTATTGTTACTGGTAGTGGAGGAACCATTATAAAAATATGAAAGTAAGAACTAGATACGCCCCATCACCTACAGGATTTTTCCATGTTGGCGGAGCAAGAACGGCATTATTCAATTATTTATTTGCTAAACATCACGGCGGTACTTTTATTTGTCGTATTGAGGATACCGACACAGAACGAAATGTTAAAGGTGGTGTTGACTCCCAATTAGATAATTTAGATTGATTAAAAATTACACCAGACGAATCTCCAAGAACGCCAGGAGAGTTTCCACCATATATTCAAACCGAAAAATTAGAACGCTATCAACAACTAGCTAAAGAACTTGTAGAAGAGGGATTAGCTTATTATTGTTTCTGTTCTGTGGATGATTTAAAAAAACAAAGAGAAAAGGCTCTAGCTGCTGGTCAAACACCTAAATATAATCGTGCCTGTGCCGCCTTAACCAAAGAACAAGTGGAACAAAACTTAAAAAAAGGTATCCCAGGAGTGATTCGATTAAGAATGCCTGACAACTGCGACATTGAATGAGTAGATTTAATTAGAGGTAAAATGGAAGTACCTACCTCAGCTTTGACTGACCCTGTGTTATTAAAATCTAATGGGATACCAATGTATAATTTCGCAGTTGTAGTGGATGATTATGACATGCAAATTACTCATGTACTGCGTGGTGAGGAACATTTATCTAACACCCCATATCAAATTGCCATTAAACAAGCGCTAGGTTTTGAGAAACAACCAATCGAATATGGTCATTTATCGATCATTGTGGACGAAACTGGTAAAAAATTATCTAAACGTAATGATACTTTAAAACAATTCATTGAAGATTATAAACAAATGGGTTTCATGCCCGAAGCAGTAACTAATTTTTTAGCAATGTTGGGATGAACACCATTTGATAATGCTGAAATTATGACGATGGAAGATATTGTTAAACAGTTTGATAACAAGCATATTTCTAAAGCGCCAGCATTTTTTGATATTAAAAAGATGATGTGGATTTCTAATGAATATTTTAAAAAGGAACACGATCGTGGCTTTATTAACTTTGTTAAACCATTCTTAACCTTCGATGTCAAACATTTCGGTGATAAGTTAAATGATGTCTTATTAATTTTTAAACCTCAAATAAGTTACGCGACACAAATCAACGATTTAGTTAATCAGACATTCTTGTCTACTGATTTCAAGAAAACATCTCAAGAAACTAAAACATATTTAAAGACTCCTAACTTTCAAAAGTGTCTGGACGCACTAACTGAAGAATTAAATAACACTAAAGATATTACAATTGATAGTGCCACACAAATCATAGAAAACATTAAAACTAAAACCGGGCTTAAGGGTCGAGATTTATTCTTCCCCATTCGTTTTGTCGCCATTGGTAAAGAACACGGCCCAGAAATGAATAAAATTCTACACATCGTAGGTCGCGATGCAATATTAAAAAATATTAAGATTCTAAAATCTATTTAATTTATTAAATAATGATATATTAAGTACAATACTTATAAACGCAAAGGAATATATGAAGAGACAACAAGAAATTGATCGTGTTTATGAATTAGTAAAACACAAATGCGAAGCGAAGGTGTTCCAATTTAGTGATGTATGAAAAACATTAGTTAAAGAAGATAAACTATCGAAGCAA
>JAISKE010000070.1 GCA_031261045.1 Mycoplasmataceae bacterium
AAAACTGTTTCTAAAAAATCTAAACAAGCTCCTAAAAAGACTACTATTACTAAGAAATCAAAAGTTTCTGCAAAAGCTCAACAACAAGTAGATAAGACTAATGCTAACATCATGGAGCATCAGGTTAAGAAAGATAAGGTTGCTCTATTAGAGGGCGCACCCAAATCTAAACCAGAAGTAGATCAATTTGTCTTCAATGAAATTATTCAAAAATTGGTTCGTAAGGCTAAATTTCGTAAGCGTTCACAAAATGAATTAAATCTTGAAGAAATTAGACCATTATTCAATAACTATAACTGAGATGAAAAACTTCACCAAAGTATTATTGAAGAATTAGCTAAATCAGGTATCGAAGTCGATGACGAAGGTTATGACGAAGCGGATGCCATTAATGAAATTAAAAGTCGTCTATCTAACTCTGATAAGTTAATGGATAATACCAAATTCTTATTAAGCATGTTGAGTGAATCTAAATTATTAAATAAAAATGAAGAGATTCAATTAGCTAAAATATTAGAAGACCCAGATCCTGAGAACAAACAATACGCTAGAGACAAACTAGTTATTGCGAATCTTCGTTTGGTAGTTAAAAACGTTCGTATCTATTTAAACAGAGGGTTGGAACTTGATGATTTGTTTCAAGAAGGTTGTACCGGTTTAATGAAAGCCATTGATAAGTTCGATTATAAACGTGGTAATAAGTTTTCGACATATGCCACTTGATGGATTAGACAAGCTATTACTCGTTCCATCGCTGAGCACGCTAAAACCATCCGTGTACCAGTTCATATGAACGAACAAATTAACGAAGTTATTAAGAAGCAAACTGAATTAGAAACATTTTTTGGTCGTGAACCAACAATCGATGAATTAACAGAAGCTTTAGGCGGACCATCTCGTGGATACAGCACTACTAAAGTTAACTCATTAAAAAAGATCTCTGTTAATCCAGCTTCAATTGATAAACCAGTAGGGGATGAAAAAGATAATAATTTTGGTGATTTTGCCGCTGACGAAACAAAGAGCCCAGAAGAACAACTAGAAGATCGTATGCGTAGCGAGCAATTCCAAGCGTTCTTAGTTAAAAACTTAACCGAGAAGGAATATGACGTTATTTGCATGAGATATGGTTTGCAGCCTTACAATCGGGTATATTCTTTAGACGAAATAGCGCAGAAGTTTGGTATTTCTCGTGAACGTGTAAGACAAGTAGAAGCCAAAGCCTTAAGAAAATTAAAACACCCTAGCAAAAGCAAGAAATTTGAACACTTCTTTTAGAAAATAATTAAAAATTAACTGGGAAATAATTAAACAAATTTAAGACAAACTACGGAAAGTTTATCGTTATAAGTACCGATACTTAACTTGCCATCTATATTTTTAACAGAGTATAGATGGTAGGAGGTAGATTATGTCTATCAATTCCTTCTTCATTAGCGGCCACACATTCTGGTTGGTTATGCCAACTGGATAGATAGGTTTGTTCTGAGCACTTATGTGTTCGTAATATTAATCCTAGCGTTTATGTTTTAATTAACAGTAAATAGCTAAGACCGTCGCTAGTGAAGAAAAGAAAAGCACATTAGCCTAACAACTTCTGTGCTTTTTGTTTATAAATAAAAAAGCACAAGTTTAACACCTTGTGCTTAGCGGCCACACACATCTATTTATAACATAAAATCCATATATTCAAACTATTTTATCGCATACCACTCAACCCTAATAACATAGCGGAGGTGTATGGGCACTTATGTGTTCATTATCCTTGTGTTATCATTTATTGCTTTAATTAGTAGTAAATAGTTAATGACGTTGCTAGTGGAGAAAAGAGAGCACATTAGTCTAACAACTATGTGCTTTTTATTTGTAAATAAAAAGTGCAAGTTTCACACCTTGCACTAAGTAACACCCAATCAACTACTTATACAACAATAACGCTCATTTGTTATAAATAATATTAAATGGTGTATATGGTCAGGAGTTGTTTATCCATTTATATGTAAATCACATTAAATAGATTTTTTATTTATAATAAAGAAAACTAATTCGGAGTTATTAATGAAAACAAAAGTAATTGTTATATTTGGTGGGGTATATAGTTCGTTAGGCAAAGGAATTGTCGCTTCATCAATCGCTAGAATATTAACCGAGATAGGGAACAAAGTTTCGATGATGAAATTTGATCCCTATTTAAACGTTGACCCAGGCACACTATCACCTTTACAACATGGCGAAGTATTCGTCACTCAGGATGGTGGAGAAACTGATTTAGATTTAGGTAGTTATGAAAGATTTTTAGGAAGAAAAATTACTAAATTATCTACCGTTACGAGTGGACGTATTTATAAAGAAATCATTGAACGTGAACGAAGTGGCGGTTATAATGGAAAAACTGTGCAAACAATTCCGCATGTTACTGATCAAATTAAATCTAAAATTTACAATATTATTGAAGCAGAAAAATCTGATTTTTTAATGATTGAAGTTGGTGGCACCGTAGGTGATATTGAATCTGTACCATTTGTTGAAGCCTTAGGTCAATTCCGTGGCGAGTATGGTCATGATGACGTTTTATTCGTATTATGCTCCCCGTTAATTAAAGTCGTAACTAGTGGCGAGTTAAAAACTAAACCAACTCAACACGCCGTAAAAACCATTGGTAACATGGGTGTTATGCCAGCCATGTTGGTGTTACGTAGTGATGTAGCTATTGACAAAGGCACAATCGAAAAAGTTGGTATGTTATGCCACATTCCAGTAGAGAATATTTTTAAATCATTAAATCTTCCTTCTGTTTATTATTTACCAACTGAATTGTACAAACAAGGGTTACATACTAGTATTTATAAATACTTTGGGTTAACATTATTTAAAAAACAAACTCTTGCAAAATGAAATAGATATATTCACAAAATTAAAAATATTACTAAGAGAATTAAGATCGCGATTGTTGGTAAATATGTTGACTTACACGATTCTTATTATTCATTAATAGAATCTCTAAAACTATCCGCCTGAGAATATGGTCGTAATGTTCACATTGAATGAGTAAACTCCGAACAACTAGAGAAAGTTAGTTTAACCAAGATTAAATCAGTTTTCCGCGGGTGTCATGGTATATTGGTGCCAGGGGGATTCGGCAGCCGTGGTATTGAAGGAAAATTAGCGGCAATTAAATATGCTCGTGAGAATAATATTCCGTATTTAGGTATTTGTTACGGTATGCAAATGGCAACGATTGAATTTGGTCGTAATGTTTTAGGGTTGAAGAATGCTAATACAACTGAAGTTGACCCCAATACGGAGCACAAATTATTCCATTACATTGACGGTCGTATGCGTTTAGGGGAACAACAATGC
>JAISKE010000077.1 GCA_031261045.1 Mycoplasmataceae bacterium
TATTCAGTTTTTTAGCTTTGCTGTCTTTTAAAATAGTCCCATTAACTTTAATGGTTTGATTCATCCGTGCTTTATCGGAATCAAATCCCCTAGTACCAGATTCAATTTTTTCTAAAATAGCTCTTTTATTAGCTTCGACTTCCTGAGTTTTTTTATTAAGAACATATTCAAAATCTTTAATGTTGATATGAAGTCATTTAAAAAAATCAACAAAGATATCTTTAATTTCATTAAATTCTCTAGTTTCGGATTTGGAGTAATATTTAATTAATGCTAATCCAGAGTCAATAATCTCTACATTTTCTTCATTATTAAAAAGATTACGTATCAAAACATTATCAATCTTATGTATTTGTAATATTAACAGGACATATTCAATTAACTGTTTGCTGTTTATCGATATAGGCCCACCACTTAACTGTATCACGATTTGGTGCTTTATTTTTTGAATCCCATCATAAAGTTTTTTGAATAATTCTGCCGGGATAATAGCAAACGGAATAATTTCTAATGTATTCTTGGATCCGTTTTCGGATAAATGGATTTGAAATTTAACATATTTTACAAGTTGGTCAAATGAAGCGTCGTCAAGAATGCCATATTTAGTAAAAAATGTCTTAAATTTCTCCATACTTTCCTAGTTTCAATAGTGTACTATTAATATATTAAATTAGTTAATAAAAAGAGTAATTACTTTTGCAAATTATTTAAATAACTAATGATGCGATCATTCAACTGAAAAACTTGTCGAATATTATCAATTTTTATGTTCTTAAATCTTACTATACATTGGTTAATAATTTGGATGATCTCTACAAATTTAATATTCCCATTTTTAAAAGCCATTGTAGCTCAGTCGTTTGCTGCATTAATAATAATGGGCAAAGGTGATTTAGTATCGTCTAAACATTTGTAGGCCCATTTAATCGGTTTATATTTTTCCTGATTAATACTTTCTAACACATGTTTAGCTTTAATAAATGGTTTTACATATTCACTTTTATTTTTAAATTTAGTCAAAGCCAATTCTATTGGTAAATGCATATCCGGTTTAGAAATGAAAGCATACTTGATTTTATCTTTGAAATCTACTAAAGCGTGGATTAATGACTGTGGATGGTATAAAGGTGTAATGTGTTTAGTACCAAAATATCAATAAGCTTCGATCATTTCAAAACATTTATTGATAAGTGTGGCAGAGTCTATGGATATCTTTCAACCCATGTCTCATGTCGGATGCTTTATGGTCTCTTTATAAGATACTTTTGCTAGTTGTTGAGATGAATAATGATAGAATGGCCCCCCACTTGCTGTGATATATAATTGTTTGAAAGGTTTTTTTACTTGTTTTAATATTTGTTGCAAGGAAGCATGTTCACTATCGATTGGGTAAATATTAATCTTATTTTTCTTGGCCATTGGAATAATAAACCTTCCAGCCGATACTAAGGATTCTTTATTTGCTAAGGCAATATCAATTTTATGTTTGATCGCTAATAAAGTAATTTCTAACCCAGCAAACCCAACAATTGCGTTCACAATCATATCCGGCTTACTTTTAACTATCAAATCTTCGTATGACTTAACATTAGATTTAGCTGAATTTATTGGGCTAAATTTATATTTTGTTTTAATTTTAGCTGCGACCTTTTCGTTATGATAAAAACTAATTCCTACTAAGCTGAATTTTAGCTTGTGGATAACATCGATGGTTTGTTTACCAATACTTCCAGTTGCGCCAAAGACTAATATGTTCATATTAACCTATAAAAGGAAATACGCAGTCTTGTTTATGCACAATACTAGCGATTAGAGAAATGAATATAGTTATTCCTCCGAATGTAAAGAAGGTGAATAAGAACGAATCCATTCGATCAAGAAGTCCACCATGCCCCGGCAAAATTGTACCAAAATCTTTAATATTAGTTTTGCGTTTAATTAAGCTAAATAATAAATCACCTAAAACAGCTGAAACAACGAGTACGATTGCCATAACGACTATTAATATTCATCACCCAGCGTTTTCACTAAGAAGTGCTCCGGTTTGAACCCCAAAGAATAAATAACGATGGTTTGAATCACCAATCCCGATTAAGTAAACAAACAATACAACAAACATGGCAGCTATAACCGAACCAATAATAGCTCCTTCTCATGTTTTTTTAGGGCTAACATTAGGAGCAAGTTTATGTTTACCAAATAATGACCCACCAAAGAAAGCAAAAATATCACAAGCACATACACCAATTAAAATAATTAAAATGGATGATCATTCATGATTAATGGTTAAATAATAAATTAGCGAAAAAGATCATGCAATTCCAATGACAACTAATGGGAACATAACAATATTAAATTTGGTGGATTTAGGTGCATGCTTTATTGCTTTGTATAAGAAGCCGTATGCAATTAGAGCAGTGCCTATGCTAGTACAAGCATATATTAAAATTAGTTGTCATCAAGAATCAAATAAATATGAATCTGGATAATAAACGTATGGTAAATAGCAGATGGTTGGGGTCAATTGGATAACTAATAAAATAATCGTAATCGTAATTACCATACTTGGCTTATTAGTTTTTAAAAATGCTATGCATAATTCTTTGGCGATGAAATATGATAGCCAAGCAAATGATAAAATAAATAATATTGCAAATATTAAAGTGATGTATGGTTTATCGGTAGGAAGAAATTTAACTCATCCTTCACCATGTTGACCTAATGGACTACTAAATGATGCAAAAACAAAAGCTAACACCAAATATAATGCAATAAAAACTGCCGTGATAACACGGATGGATATTCCTTTTTTAGCTTCGCTAGTTAATTTATTCATGAATAGACCCGAATCGACGCTTTCTGTTTTGATATTCCTTAATATTTTTATTAAATCTGTTTTTATTATAGGATGGTCAATAAGTAGATTCAAATATTATTTCAGCGTAAGCTGATTGCCATAGTAAAAAATTACTAATCCTCTTTTCGTCGCCAGTTCTAATCAATAAATCTACAGGAGGCATATCCTTAGTTAGTAAGTTTGAAGTAAAATTCGTCTTCTTTGCTGCTTGAAGAATATCTTGTTGCCCACCATAATTAAAACAAATATTAAGAATTAAGTCCTTGTTACGTTTGGTAGCATTCTGTGTTGATAGTAATTGATCTACTAGCTTACTATTTAATTTGTTCTTAAAACCAATTCATCGAAAACTAATTCTATGCTTGTTTAAATCATTAATGGTTTTCTTATCTAAATGAGATGACATTAATTTCATTAAGAAACTAACTTCATGTTTAGGACGGTTCCAATTTTCTGTACTAAAAGCAAATAATGATAACACTTTAACTTTATTGTCGATTGCCGCCTGGGCAATTTTAGAAATAACTTCTGCTCCGTGTTTATGACCAAAGATTCGTAGTTGATGGTGTTGTTTTGCTCAACGCCCATTACCATCCATAATAATCGCTACATGGTTAGGAACATTATTTTTAGTCATTAGATCGTCATCAATTCTTTTTCTTTTTTAGCAAATTGTTCTTCAAGTTTAGTATTATGAAGTTTAGTTATTTTGTTTAATTCTTCTTCGAAATAACGGATTAAGTCTTCACTAACACCGTCTAATTTTTTATATTTATCTTGGACTTCTTTACGAACATTACGTAATTTTTGTTTAGCAGTCTCTAAAATCTCTTTAGCTTTTTTAACGTTTTGTCTACGATTTTCTTCAGTTTGAGAAGGAAAGATTAAACGAATGTTGTCTGCATTAATTTGAGGGTTGATATTTAATGGTGAGGCAGTAATCGCTTTAGCAATATCATGCATTTGACTACGATCGTATGGTTTAATTAATATTTGACGAGCATCAACTATTTGCATATTAGCAATTTGATTTAAACTCATCATTTCGCCATAAGCTTCAACTTTAACTACATCTAAGATATTTAAACTTACCCGACCAGAACGAATTCGACTATACTCGTCATCCATTCATTCAGTGATAACCGCACTACCAAAATCAAATTCTTCTTCTAATTGTTTCCATTCCATATAAATCCTATTTGTTGTCCACTACGGTAGTAGGGATCTCTTTTTTAAGCGCTTTAATGATGGCATTTGGTCGCTCAACATTAAAAACTAAGATGTTAATTTTATTCGCTTGACAGATTTTAATAGCGGATAAATCCATAACTTTTAGTTTCTTAGAGATTACCTCTTTAAAACTTAAATGATTGAATCTAGTGGCCTTTTTGTTCTTCTTAGGGTCATCGGAATAAATACCGTCCACTCCATCTTTACCCATAACAATCATGTGAGCATGTAACTCTTTAGCATCTTTAGCCGCACCAGTATCAGTGCTAAAGAAAGGTTTACCAGTACCACCGGCCAAGATACATACAGTGTTCTTATCTAAAGCCTTATTAACCAATGCTGGGCTATAGTTAGGCGCAACACTAGTAGCTGACAATAATGAAAATACTTCTGATTTAACATGATGCTTAAGTAATACTTCATTTAGAGCCAATGAATTAATCAACGTTGCTACCATACCCATGTAATGAGCTTTCTCT
>JAISKE010000026.1 GCA_031261045.1 Mycoplasmataceae bacterium
AAGTTTGAAATCAATTAGTTTAATACTCATCTTCTTAAAGAAGGCAATTAAGGTTTGATTAATTTTTAGGGCAAATGTTCTAATTGTTTTAATATCTTGTTCAGTCGCCGCGCCAATCGCTACAGCATGGTCGCAATTAATTAATGGGTCACCTAGTGAATCGTCCTTATAAGATAGCTCAAATACTATTTTTTTTAAAGCTGATCCTTCTTTTAGACCTAATCGTTTCGCCATACTACCAGCAGCAATATTACGAATAATTACTTCTAATGGAAGAATTTTTACTTTCTTACATAGTTGATCTCGGGCATTTAACTTTCTAATAAAATGAGTGGGAACGCCTTTTTTATTCAACATGGCATAGATGATCGAAACAATTTCATTGTTCAGTTCACCTTTTTCCATGATCTCCGCTTTTTTCGCACCGTTTCCAGCGGTTGCTGAATCTTTATAGTGAACAATTACTGCATTGGGAACATTACAAGCGTATAGTTGTTTTGCTTTGCCTTCATATAATAACTTGCCTTGTTTAATCTGCATAATTGCTCCGTTTAATACTATGTATTAATATTATTATTTTTTAATGTGACTAAACACATATTTTGCCATACCGGCTTTTTCTGGACGACCAACCACTTTATTGAAGTGATCATTCAATCATTTTATGTCTTTAGGCGTCACTAATTTTATTTGTTCAAAGTCGGTATATTTCTTTGGCATATGAAGCATTGTAATAAATTGATTTAACGCTTTATAAAAAGCTTCTAAAGTATTAACTTTGAAAACATTTCGTGCGAAATCTAAAGTGATTGCGACAAATTTCTTATTGTGTTCGTTCATATATTTGATATATGTTGGAAAGATTAAAGCTAAGCCGGCGCCGTGTTCTACATCTCATAATCCACTAACGGCATGCTCCAATCGGTGAGTCATTCAATCACCACCAGAAGTTTCTACACTTGATAATCCATTCAATGCTCAAGAAGATGTTCATAATAAATTAGCTCTAGCATTGTAGTCTTGATTGTTTTTCGCTAATTTCATGGCGCAGTCTAAACATACTCGCATGTTAGCAAAGATATATTCGCGAGTCCAATTAAACATTTTGTTAGTGTCGTAAAGTTCTTCAGACAAGTGACTAAAAATGTCAAAGATACCACAAGCAGTTTGTCAGGTTGATAAAGTCATAGTATAAGTTGGGTCTTCAAAACAAACTAAAGGTAAAGCAGTCGGGGTCACTACTCCCATCTTAAAATGAGTGATACTATTAGTAACTACACTGCTAGCATTGTTTTCACTACCAGTTGCCGCTAGAGTCACGATACTAAATAATGGAATGGACGGACTCTTGACTTTAGATTGGTCTAAGATATAACTTCAAGTATTTTTATATTGAGGGTTGGTCGCTAAAATTCCAATAACTTTAGCGGCATCAATTACACTGCCACCACCAGCCGCAATGATTAGATCAACTTTTTCTTTTCGACAAGTTTGTGATGCTTTATAAATTCCCACATCTCTAGGATTTGGCTCGATACCTCAATGTTGTGCTAATTTAACTTTAGCTTGTTTACAAGCTTTGACAATGGAGTTATATAACCCATTGCGTTTAATCGAACCTCCACCATAAGCTAGCAATGCCACTTTAACTTTTTTAAGCTTTAATTCTTTAGCTAATTCCTTATCTACAATTCCCTTACCAAAGTAGTAAGTTGGCACTAATTTAAGTTTCATCGTTTTGATCCTCTATTGACTTAATTATAAATAATTTATTTTATAATAAATTAACATGAGGTAAGTGATATGGATGATAGAAAACGCAGAATTATAATTGGATGTTCGATTGGTAGTGCTGCAGTTTTAATGACTGGTACTGGTATTGGTGTTGGTTATGCTATTTGGCATAATAAAAACACAAATCCTACACCCCCCCCTATTCCTGAACCTATTTATACTATTTCGTGCGATAGTATACAACTAAATAGAATTGGGCAGAAGACACAAATTAGACAGTTCAATAATTTGAAGACAACTACTGACATTACTAGTTTCCAAATTGACAATACCAATAATGCTCACGTCATTAACAACAATGAAATTGAAATGACTTCCTTCCCATTGAGTGACACCCAAATTGTTATTTCTGGAATAATTAATGGCACCGTCGTAGCTACTACCACTATCGTTTTGTCGGTGGATTCTAGAGTAAATTTAAGTGTCCTATCTCACACTATGAATCAAAACGGAATGGTTTTAGGTGTCAACAATCCATTGGGTGTTACTCCTCAGGATGGTCTAAACTTAGAATCTTTGCCATCATTGCTAGATAATATTTCATTATTATTATCTACAATATCGCCTAACATCACTACCACTGATTATACTTTTTTAACCGATGTTGGAACTTCTCGCACAAGCATGAGCACACATGTTGCAAACGATTTTGAATTAACTATCGAAGCTAATAGCAATAGCGAACATATAAAGGGAATTGTGACACTAACATGGAAGTTGTGTATTTTTGATGTTGATGATGTCGACTCAAATTGAATACCTTTTAATTATTTTTCTTATTCGTTCGACGGTTCTAAACTCTTAGGGTTATTACCAGGAGTCAATATTTCATCATATACAACTATCCACGCCCCTAATTGATCTACAACAATTGAGACAGGTTATGGATATTGGGAAAGTTTTCTAACAACTACTGGCCCCGGGGCAACAATTACTCACTTAGAGTTAAACAATGTTACTACATTTAATACTACGTTTCGATCATGTAATTCTTTGACGAGTGCAGATTTAAGTTCATTAAAACCCGTTCTAAATAATGGTAATTTTTTACCTGTCGGTGCTTTTTATAGCTGTCGTAATCTTGCTAGCGTAACTTTACCGAATCAACAAATGAAATTACCGCAAGGTGCTTTTCAATATTGCCCTTTACTATCGTTTGATTTTACTAATGTTACAGAACTTGGATTATATGCATGCGCCTGGGGTTCTTTTACAGTTGCACTATTACCTACAATAAATCTATTTTATGATTTCTCGTTAGGTAGTAACAGCAATCTTACAAGTGTTTATATTGGATCGGATTATTTTGCATTAAGCATAAGTGATGTTTCTCCTTTCGCTAGCGATAATAATCTTGCTCATTTTGGTTTGTTGCCTAAACCTAATGAATTTGTTGATGCTGTGAATTTGTGTGCTTCCATTACTAGCACTACACATTTTTTCTGGCGCACTAATTTTGAAGGTAAGGAAGCTCTTTTAGGTACTAGCTCATTCCCTATGGAAATCTATCACGCATCTTATCCGTGTAAAATACCAGGGCACTTAACGGAAACATGACTTGAAGCTTACACTAGTGAATATCCGGCGATGGTCTTTTCTTCTGATGTCTAGTAAGAAATAATAATTAGTGCAAAAAGTAGTCATTTGTGCCATTAAATATATGGCATTTGACTTAATTATAGTTAGATATGACTCTATTTATGAGTACTATATAGTAAATATTTTAATATATATTAAGGTTGGGTTTTCTTCACAAATATAAGAAAAGGCCGTTGGTTTGGTATAATGAAAAAGATATATGAGTAAAAATTTATTGATTATTGAATCACCTAACAAAATCGAAACGATTGGTAAATATCTTAAAGAATTAGATTTTAAAATCATGGCCACCATCGGTCACATTCGTGACTTGCCGTCGAATAATTTAGGGTTTGACGAGAAGACTTTAGAACCAAAATGAATCGTTCCTTCTAAGAAACCTAAAGGAATGGCTAACGCCAAAACAAAGCAACAAATCATTAGCGAAATTAAAGAAGCCGCTAGTAAAGCTGATAAGATTTATCTAGCTTCTGACCCTGATCGTGAAGGAGAAGCGATTGCTTGACACGTTTACGAGATTCTTTCTGATAAAGATAAAGCTAAGTGTTACCGAATTACCTTTAATGAAATTACTAAGACAGCAATCTTAGATGCTTTAGAACGCCCTAGACAAATTGACATTCGTTGAGTACAATCTCAATTTGCCCGACGTATCTTAGATAGATTGGTAGGTTTCAAGCTTTCCAAACTAGTTAGACAGAAAATGCGAGCTACTTCGGCCGGTCGTGTACAAACCGTTGCTCTTAAGTTCATTTATGATCGTGAAAAAGAAATCGAAAAATTTAAAGAAACTAAGTGGTGAACATTAGATGTTACTTTAAAAAACAAAACTGAATTAAATCTTCGTGAAGTAAGTAAGAAATTAAAAGACGTAAAGGTTACCACCCCTGGTGATGCGGAAGGATCTAACGTTTATTTTGCCGATGAAGCTTCTGCTAACACTGTAAAGAAATCATTAACCGATAAATATAAAATTTATTCGATTGATGATCCTAAGAATAAAACTAACAATCCTCGCGAACCGTATAAAACCTCTACGCTACAACAAGATGCGATTAATAAATTAGGTTGAAACGTTGGTAAGGTAACTCACGTTGCTCAAAGTCTATATGAAGGTATTAAGTTAAAAGGTGAACACACCGCTTTAATTTCTTACCCTAGAACCGATAGTATTCGTATTTCAGAAACATTTAGTAACACCGCTAAAGATTTCATCTTAAAAAAATATGGTGAGAAGTATTACCAATTTAGAACCTTTGGTGCAAAGAAAAAAACAGAAGACAATGTACAAGATGCTCACGAGGCGATTCGTATCATTGATCCGGCCATGACTCCTGAATCATTAAAGAGTTTGATTACCCGTGAAGAATATTCTTTATATAAACTAGTTTGAACTCGAACCATTGCCGCTTACATGACTCCTGCAGTTTATGAAGTAACCATTGTGCGTTTACAAAATAACGATAATAAATTCTATACCTATAACCGTAGGTTATTATTCGACGGATATAAAAAGATTTATCAGCATTATGAAGATACTGAATCTGAATATCTAATTGAATTAAGCAAACTTCGTGTCGGTCAAGTATTGGCAGCTGAAATTGTAGACGTTAAGGAACATACATCTCAACCACCAGCTCGTTACAATCAAGCAAGCTTAATTAAAGCATTAGAAGAAGCGGGCGTTGGTCGTCCTTCAACATTCAACAGCATGGCTAATATTGCCGTAGCTCGCGGATACGCTAAACTAGATGGTAGAGCGTTCGTCATGCTACCGATTGGTAACACCGTAATTGAAGGGCTAAGCAAATACTTCCCTGAAATTACCGATAAAACTTTCACTAAAGATATGGAAGAACACCTAGATGAAATCGCTAATAAAGATGAAAAATGAAAAGAATGAATCTTGGATGATTTTAAACCAACCTTTGATAAGGAACTTAAAACTGCTGACGAGGAAATGAAAGTTTTAGAACCCGAACAAGTTGGCAGAATGTGCCCGCAATGTGGTAAACCATTAATCTATCGTACTAGCAAGAGAACTGGCGTTCAATTTATTGGATGTTCTGGTTTCCCTGCTTGTAAGTACGTGGAGTTCCCTAATTCTCCTAAACGAGTAGTGCTTGAAGAGAAGTGCCCATTGTGTGGTAAACCTCTAATCGAGCGTCATAATAAACGTGGCGAAATGTTTATCGGTTGTACTGGCTTCCCTAAATGTCGTTACTTACGTAAAACCGGTAAAGACGGTAAAGTGGTTGAGTTCAAAAACAATGAACCTAGAACTAGTAAGTATGGTAGATTTGGTAAGAAGAAAACATTTGCTGCTACTAAGAAAACCACAAGTAAAGCAAAGAAACCCACTGTTAAAAAAACTAAACGATAATTAGTTATTATGGCAGTGAAACAAATTAAAACATTCGATGAATTTAAAAACATCATTAACAAAGGTGTAACCTTTGTAGACTTCTTCACCACCTGGTGTGGCCCATGTAAAATGTTGTCGCCCATTGTTGATGAAGTTAGTGAAGAAGTAACTAATATGAAATTTATTAAAGTAGACATTGACCAAATGCACGATGCCGCTGAAGTATATGGCGTTCAATCAATTCCTACTATTATTATTTTTAAAGATGGCAAACCAATCAATAGTTTCTTAGGTTATCGCCCCAAGAGCGAAGTTTTAAAATTCATCAACGAAAAAAAATAGCTGAAATTTAATTCAACTATTTTCTTTTTTTCTTACCGCATCCACATCCACATGAACATGATTTTTTAGCGGTTTTCTTCTTTGCTGGCATATTAAGCCCTCCTGTTCTTATTATAATGAAGCGATTATCTTTTAGGAGTTAATTGATTACTTTATTAGTTGTTTTAAAATCAATCTTCACATATTTATTTAATAAAGCACGTCCGCCTTTTTTGTAAACATACTTAGCTTGATCAATAATTTTAGGATTAGAAGCGCCTAACAATAATTTTAATCCAAGTTGTTTGCCTAGTTCATTCATGTGTTGAAGAAAAGCGACACGAGCAATAATACTAGCTGCTGCAACCGCTAAATATTTATTCTCAGCCTTAGTTTCAAAACGCGCAATAGGGAATGGATGCGGAATGTTTAATAAATTAAAGTATCGATTATAAGTTGCTTTTTCAGCGTACTGATCCATAATCACTGAAACATCTTCAGACAAACCGTTATCTTTCACCAACTTTTTAATTGTCTTGTCATGCATACAAGTTTTGATGGCATGAGTATTATGAAATTTACCAACTAATTCGTTGTACTTCTCTGGCGAGTAAACTAAACAAGCATATTTGACTATCTTATATATTCCTGGAGCCATTCTAATCATTTGTTCATCCGATAAATTCTTAGAATCTTTTACACCCAATGCACGAAGTGCATTTTCATTTGACTTCTTTAAATACACTGCGCAAGTAACTAAACCACCAAAATAATCGCCAACACCAACTTCATCACAACCAATATAATTTGGCGTAATCGGTTTTGTGTCCGCTTTATTAGCATCGCCAATTAGTGACTTACCAAATTCGTCCGCATTAGGGCCTTGAACTAGCATTTTAAAAGTGCGATAGATACTAACGGTTTTCTTATCAACTTTATATAAATATAAAAGTGTGGGGTTATTTGGGTGCGGCATTTTATATCTCGCTAATTTCTCAACTACTTTCTTATATTGTCAATTCGTTAATGTAACTGTGTATGTTTGCATGGTCCAATTATAAATTGTTTAAATAATATTTTCATTGTAAAATATGTAATAAGACTATGCCAAATCCAATAGACGAACAATTAAAACTAATTCTTGATAAAAAATTTAATAAAAGTATCCATGCAGGATATGACCCTGAAGATGTTGATGCTTTTTTTGATGAAGTATCTCAATTCATTATTAAAATTCGCGATGCTGCCCAAGATTTAAAATCTAATGAGAAACAATTACAAGAACGAATTAAGCAATTGGGTAACCAAATTGAAATTCTTAACAAAGGCAATTTAGCACTAACTCAAGAAAATGAAACCTTGCGTAAAGATGGTTACGGTGCTCAACGTACTATTCAAAACGATGACGAAGTCATCAAACGTAATTCTGAACTTAAAAAATAACTATAAAACTACTTTAAAATAGCTTAACAAATTCGAGACAAATCTCGGACAAGGTGAGGTACTATTTAGTTGATAATCGTATTCCAAAGGTGGTCTGGCACGGTTATAGGCATAATACTTTTTAAGGGAGATATTAAGCCATGAGAAAGGCAAACAATGAGCCGTTGATGAGGAAGGCGGTTTCTTTATTAAAGAAAGGGCATTCATTTACCCAAGTAGGTAAAATGCTTAAAGTAGCACCGACATCAGTCATATATTGAAAGAATAAGATTGATTTCGAACGAACCAGTAGGGTTTATATAGATACTCGGTTGATTGCGTCCAAGCAATACGGGAAGATGACGACAAGACAATTACAAATTGTTTTGTGATTACAGCGAGAACTACGCAAGAAATGTGAGAATTATTTATTTGAGGTTGCCGATGTTAAACCTCGATTCTAAAAGAGCAAAAATTCAATTCGTTAGTTTTGGCTCATCCGTTAGAACTTTATCAAAGATAAATAAGTTTAATGAATATTATCAGACGCATACTTTGGACGATGCTCGGCGTAAATTTCGGATTACAAAGAAGACGGCAGTTTATTATTTGCGACAATTAGCAATAGATAAATCAAAAAATAAAATTAAGGGCGACACATCGCGCCTATTCACGCCCCAACAAAAAATTGAGGTATTGAATTTTTATCATTCGTTCGGACTGATTCACACATTAACCAAGTTTAAAATTCAGAAAGGAATTATGCTTCGCTGAATAAATCTCCGACGAAACGGTTTTCTTAATTGAGAGCCAGACAAAAAAATTATTCAGCAACTACAAAAACCATATTGAAGAAAGTTAAGAACGCAGCCGTCTTTTCGTTTAGAAAGAAATGATTTACTAAAAGTAATATCGATTGATGAAAAAATTTATGGCGAAATAAATATTTGGACAAATATTTTAATGCGATACCGTGCCGTAAAAGAATTGTCGCACAATGTTCCGGTTGCAATCAATATTTTATGTGCAATCGCAAAAGTAAGCGTGCGAGGATATTACCATTGGATTAGGAGGCACTCGCCAAATAAAAATCGTTGAGATGATAACCTCGCACAAAAAATAAAATGGGTAAGGACTCATAACCCGGATTATCTTGGCTGTCGTCGCGTCGCGATTAAATTATTTAATAAATATAAAATTAAAATTGGAAGAACACAACTCGGTCGGTATCTTAATGATATGCGTTTAACAACGCGACCGCGATACATTAGAAATTTTACATCGTCAAGCATTAGAAAAAAAGATTTATTACCAACAATAAAAAACCATTTACTAAAAAATAAAAAACCTTATTTTAAAACGATACTATACGATTTTTATTATAGAATGTATTTTTTATAAAACTTTCTAAAAGTTTTCACTCGCACTTGCAAAGTAAGTGTCAGAGTGCTGACACTTCTACAAGTGTCGGCGCTTTTTATTTTACACGAGATTATTCCAATAGCACTCTTCTTATACTATTGATATGAATCCCATTAGTGAGAACCTGGATATTGAACCGATGAATAATATTGAAGCAATCGCCAAACGATTAAATCATATTTATCGTATTCCGACCACTTACAAGAACAAAGGCATCGACAAAACAAGAAATAAATTAAACAATTATCATTGCGCCGATAAATCAAACAAGATTAACGAGATAAAAAAACTAATTGAGCAATCCGAACAAGCCACCAAAAAAATATCGAAGCATCGCCTGCAAAATAAAACTTGTCGGCTCATTTCTCTGACCGCTTCATTCTGCAACCCGCAAGCAACCAACCCCACAATCGCACAAACGTGATATGACGAACAAATGAAACAAATCCGAGCACTTCTCTGCCCTTCGTGAAAAATCGTGGCAGAGGTGGTGCATAACGACGAGGTCGACGGAAATAATTTCCATTACCACTTGCTAATTTTACCAGTCGATGATAACTTTTCATTTAATTGGTCGCAATTCACGAAGAAATATCGAATCGACCACAAAGTTAATAATTATTTTCAAGATTTCAAAAATAAAATGCTGCAATGCGTTCAACAATTTGCCGCTAAATATAATATTGCTATGAAACGCGATGACGAAAAAAATCACGTCATCGTAAAAAATATTGAAACGCTTAAAAGCATTACGA
>JAISKE010000036.1 GCA_031261045.1 Mycoplasmataceae bacterium
AGCGCTTGATTCCGTTCTTTTCTTCTCCGCCGGCTCAATGAATTCTTCTTCTTCTTCTTCTTCTTCTTTAACAAAGATGGGTAACGTAACAATTAATGGCGATTGCAATAATGCTGCCAATAGCTCTGGTCGCACTACCTTTTTCTCTGCTTCGTCTGAATCTGGTGAATCTTCTGCATATGCTACAATAATAATGAACAATATAATAATCAAAAGTGATTGTAATATCGGTAATAATTCTTACTGTGCTCTCTTTTTCTCTGCTCTAGGTTGATCTGGTTATGCCCCCGAAGATTCTGAGTTGAAAATTGGTGATGCAACGATTGATACTGATATGATTATCGTAAGTGGATCTGAGAAGTCTTTCTTCTACGCATCAGATGAAAGTGGTTCCACTTTTTTATCTCTTCACACATGGAATACTATTTTCAAAATAAACGATACGTATGAACCACAACATATAAATAAAACTGGTCTATCATTCGATTGACCGACTTGAGAAACTATATAGTCGCGTACTTCATTAATTTATATTAATAATGTATGTATGCATACTAATTAGTTTATAACCCCATTTTCTTTTTTTTCTTGGTATGATATATAGGTATGAGAAAATTTGATACCGACGTCCAAAAATTAAAATACGATATTCTAGTAGAAGTTATTAAAGCATATGATAACAAGAAGCTAGATACCATATATCATGACATCCCTAAAAAGATCGCCCCAGGTCCTGCGCCAACCATGCGTTGTTGTATTTTTAAAGAACGTGCCATTGCTCAAGAACGTATTAAATTAATCATGGGTGGTGATCAACATAAGAACCATGTGGTAGAAATGATTGATATCGCTTGTGATGAATGTCCCGCTGGTGGTATCTTCGTTTCTCCAGCTTGTCGTGGTTGTATTAGTCACGCTTGTTTAGAACCTTGTCCTAAGGGTGCGATTGCGATTGTGGAACGTAAAGCTGTTATTGATAAAAATAAATGTATTGAATGTGGCCGTTGTGTACATGCTTGTCCTTACAATGCTATCATTGAGCAAGTCCGTCCTTGCGTGGAGAGCTGTGGTGCCAAAGCCATTAAGATGACTAGTCTTCGCAAAGCAACCATCGATGTAGAAAAATGTATTGCTTGCGGTAACTGTGTTTATAAATGTCCATTCGGTGCTTGTGTTGATCGTTCATTTATCATTGACGCTATTAAATTATTAGAAGATAAGAAAAGCCATATCTATGCGGTAGTAGCACCCTCTATTGTTGGCCAATTTGATTACGTTGATGTCGAACAATTAATTGCTGGTATCCAACAATTAGGATTCCACCGTGTGGTCGAAGCAGCACTAGGTGCTGATTCGATATTACAAGCGGAAGCTGATGAATGATTGAAAGCTAGAATCTTAACTTCTTCATGCTGTCCTTCATTTAAATTCTTTATTCGTAAACATTTTCCTGAATTAGCAAAATATGTTTCTACTGCCCCATCACCAATGGTCGCAACTGGTCAATTAATTAAAAAAGCTGATCCAACTGCAAAAGTTATTTTTATTGGTCCTTGTGCTTCTAAGAAAACAGAATTCCAATTACCTGAATCTAAAGGGGCAATTGATTGTGTTATTTCTTTTGAAGAATTACAAGCCTTATTTGATGCTCGTGGGATTCACTTGCATGGAATAAAACCTGTAAATATAAATGACGCTTCTTTTTATGGCCGTATTTTTGCACGAAGTGGTGGCATTTTAACTGGCGTACAGCATTTAGTAGAAAAAGCTGGTGCTAAAGATTTTAAAGGTGTCGCCATGAATGGTGTTTTAGAATGTGATAAATGAATGAAAGCATTAAAGACCAATAAGCTAACTCAAAATTTCTTTGAAGGTATGGTTTGTAAGGGCGGTTGTTTAAATGGACCGTTAAGTCTAAAACACAATAGTCAAGTATTAGTCAACATTGATAAATTCGGGGAAAAATCTCCTACCAATGATCCAAACATTTCTGTTGATAAATTTATTAAAAGTGTTAAGTAACTTTTTTAGTGTGTCCTCTGGCGTGAAAAATACCAGTCTTAACAAATTCACTATAGTTCTTACGTAATTGTCCATCGGCTTTATAAGGACCAACATGTTTAATCTGGCCATTACGAATAATGACTACGTAATCAATATAGTGCTCAATTTCATCTAAATTATGAGTCGAAATAAAATAAGTAACTCTCGGATTTATTTTGCGTTGGTTCTTAATGAACTCATAAAATAATTCACGCGCTTCAGGGTCTAGATTATCAGTTGGTTCATCCATAAATACAATGTCTGGTGCGCCAATAAAAGCTTGAGCAATAGTGATTAATTTATTTTGCCCACTAGATAAATCACATATTCTATTTTGTAGACGATCAACTGGAATATTAAGTTCTTTACATGTAGTTTCAACGAAGGAATCTAATTCTGATTTTGATACATTCTTAAAATCAGCAATATTTCTTAAAAAATCAATCACTTTAATTTTATCAGCACTTCCTTTTTCGGGAACATAACCAATAGTTACACGACTTTTTTTATATTTAGCATTAACTCCAGCAATAGTTATTTCACCACTATCATATTCCCTTAATCCTAAGATGGAACGAATCGTAGTCGTTTTACCTGCACCGTTGTGTCCTATGAATGCACATGTCACACCGTATGGTACTGTAAAAGATACATCATCTAATAAGACTTGTAATTTCATCTTTACTTTTAAATTTTGTACTGTTATTGCGTCCATATTAAGGTCCCACCACGTGTCTATTAAATTTCACACCAAACCAAGTGCCCAAGAACACAATTAGTATAAAACAAAGCACACATGGTAATATGGTAGTATACAATAGCATTGCCATTTTAGAATCCCCACCGTCAGGAAAAACAAATACGCTAAAAATAATGGTAAATACTAAAACAATACCGGTGCAAATAAAAATCGTAATACCACCTCTTAAAAAATATTTACCTAAAGTGCAAATGATTGCACTAGTTAGAGTTCAAAGTAATGTATTTAAGATAATACCTTCCTCTGATGCTTGAGGACTAAAAATAGAATAATCATGAGCCCGACTAAAACGCATATCAAGATCAACAACAACCAACATTATGATAGCTATGAACCATCCAATCAAGGCTCACGACAAAGAAGCCAATATCTTAGCTGACACAAATTCTGACCGATTGACATTTTTGGACAAGATATATATTTTTTCGTATTGATTGGCATTAGCTTCGCCAATTAAACCGGCCGACAATACTAAAGCAATGAAAATTGGTTGTAATGCCTGCATCACTCATGCGTTAGAATTATAATAATGATTCCATCCGCCCATAAACCCTAAATTGGGTATAACAAACAAGACCAAAATCGCACATATAATTGGAATAAGTATACTAATATATGTGATCGGCATTTTGGCTAATCGCCTACAGGATTGTTTATAGACTATCCACATATTATATATAATAAGCATAATAATGAAATTCGCTCATAAATTGTTAATCACAAGCACGGTTGTTGCTGTTGCCATTCCAGTTTGTTTTGCATTTACTAGTTGCTCTGTAATAAAAAAACCAACTATTATTGGTAGAATACCGAAAACGGCTTATGCCGGACCCAACGCTGGACATAACGCTAACTTTCAATGTGTTATGGAATGAACTGAATACCGTGATAATGATTTTACTGATCCTGTCCTCGTAACTTATGGCCATGATAATTGATTTAAGAAAACCGACGGTAAATTATTCACCATTCGTCATCGTCACAACTCTATGGTTGCAACGGTAACGTTTGTTGATCAAACTGCTATATTCGCCTCAGAAAGTTTTGACATTGAATTCAGTTTTGGAGTTAATAGGTTAAATTTGACGCACCAGGAAATTCAAGATAGTGGGGTAATTAGTAATATTACATGTACAAATCAAGGTGCCCCTACATTTGACCAAAATGTGGGCAATGTTTCGATTGAAAATACTGTCCCTATTATAAACGGTAACTATGATGCTTTCACGGCATTGGATGCTGGTTATCCAGAAATAACTATCGCCAGACTAAATGATGATTTTACCTTTACTTCACAATCATGAATGGCGGCGCTTGGCAAAACAGAATATTATGGTTTCCACATACCCATTCCAGACAACTGAAATATTCATTGACAAGGAGAGTATAACCCCGATTCCTTTAGCTTTAAAAATTTAACTATTTCAGCTAATTTTGAATTGAAATTCGTTGTTCCAATAATTGGTGGTATTGATTGAAGTATAAATATTGAATACACTCTCATGAACTATTCCGTCATCGGTGCCTTCTCTGCGCCAACTGGTGCTTTTGCCAAAAAACAAGCTACTAGTGATGATGCTATCGTTGGTAATTATTTACAATTAACACCCGATGCAATCACTGATTGAAACCCCAATAATGATCTTACCGCTGATCATCATTATAACTACACCGTTACTTACACTGCCGGCCCCGATAGTACTGTCCCTTGCCCTCACAATGTACGTGATTACGGCTGAGAGCAAAAGTCATGTTGACTGGGCCAACAGTATAATTACGGAACCGCAAATGATAACCCTTTAAGTCATGAACTAGCTTTCCAAGAAATGGGCTTGTATATTCGAAGTTGACAACTAAGCAAGGTTCACACAATTGAACAGGTTGCAGTGGATTGAGGAACTCGAGAGGCTAATATTTACAACGGATACAATCCTGGTTATAACAATCAAGAGCAATCTCCATATAGTGTTAATCCGGGTAGTCAATTTCTAGAATTTAGTTACGGTTGTTTATCTCAAACGTGGACCGGTTGCGGAAACGGTTACTCTCAAGACCCGTGAGGTTTAAAGCCGTCCAACCAAGATAATTGATACAAAGACGGATTCCGTACCACGCAAGCTTCTTCCACCACCAAATATCACCCTTCTAATTTAAATTATTGAGATATTTTATCTGGTCGCGGTGTGCCCAAGAATAGTGCCGTCCCAGACGGCATTCCTCCAACAAGCGGTTATGGCCCTTATGATTGAAGCGATGACTGTACTGGAGTCCAAAATGTTGCATGAAAGCACATCCGTTTTAATGATAACCCAACACAAGGTGATGATAATCCAGAATACTTTTACGTTCAATTTAACTATTGTTTTAAAGGACTTAAAATAGATGATGGTAATAACGATAATTATTTTAGATACGATGTAAGTAAGATGCATTATCATGACGCACCACCTCCAGCATAATAAAATTAACAGTGAATTCGATGAGTTCACTGTTAATTTCTGTATGTACCAGTTAAGTGTGGGTTTATTTACCAACACCTCAATGCTTATCCATTCGTTTTATTACGGCCCTGTTAAATTCTGTTTGAGCCTCCATTTTAGGTTCAAAGACAGTCTCCGATCATGCTTTGAATCACTTTGGCATTCCTGGAGGTGGTGGGTTAGGATTAGTATAAGTAATCACACCAGCTTGAAATTCCTTGCTAGCACGACATTTAACTAACTCTGGTTCAGTTATTTTAACAGTCTTATTAGTTACTTTCTTAATCATGGTTTGATTATAACGACACTTTACTGCTCTTTAATGGTCTGGCTCGGTTATAGGCACAATAGTTATAACATAAATATTGGGAGCAAATTATTTATCGTAAACGAAGGCATAACCGCCGAGGACTTCGTCAGGACGTGGTCGATTAAGTTCGAGGACTTGTGGGCAACCCTCATGCGAAATAAATGAAATGGCGGTGCTTCTGGCAGCGCTGGACGCCGTCGCTTCGGTGGCGGTGGGGCAAATTACCAAACACGCCAAGAATTTGAGGAAGACATCCACATTATTAAATGGGACGTCAACAACCCCAAGTTTAATATTGATACTGTCGAACCGAAAAACCCCGTGCGACCCTCTCGTTTACGATAAATAATTTGCTCCCAATATTTATGTTATAACTATTATGCCTATAAGTGAGCCAGACCATAATTGTTTCGGCGTTACTACGTAATTATTGCATTTCATTTTTAAAATATCTATAACCCACGCTTAAGTGTTACATACAGGCTAATTTCAATATCAATAATTAAACTTTTAATGCTAGCGTGTCGGCTTTAGCTTTAATCAATTGCTCTAGTTCACTATCTAATTTCATTAAAGAAATAGACATACCGGGCATATCAATGGCAGTCATATAGTTGCCCACAAATGTAGAAACCATTTGAATGCTCTTGGATTTTAATATTTGTTGAGCCTTACGGTTAGCAATATACAATTCCATTAGTGGTGTAGCACCTAACCCATTGACCAGTACCGCTACTTTATCATTGGCTTTAATTTGTAAATGACTAATAATGGCATCCATCATTTCTTGTACAAAGTTATCCACCGGCTGCATTTGGGTTTTCTTGACACCTGGTTCTCCATGGATTCCCAAACCCATTTCCACTTCGTTGTCACCTAATGTAAACCCCTTGTGACCGATCGCAGGGACAACACACGCATCCAATGCTAAACCATAAGTCCCCACGTTTTTGATAGCTTTCTCGGCAACTGCTTTCACTTCTTCTAAAGAAGCACCAGTTTGAGCTTTAGCACCAGTAACTTTATGAACTAATACTGTTCCGGCGATGCCACGCATGCCAGTATCTGCTTTGTTGTTAATTAAAGAAACATCATCAGCTACGACTACGAAATCTGTTTTCTTATTTTCGGCGCTAGCCATTTCTGCAGCCATTTGAAAGTTCATAACATCACCAGTGTAATTCTTAATGATTAACAATGTACCTTTTTGAGAGTCACAAGCATTAATGGCAGCTTGCACCATATCTGGGGTTGGTGAAGTAAAGATTGCTCCAGCCACTGCTGCGGTTAACATACCATCCCCAATATATCCAGCGTGGGCTGGTTCGTGTCCAGATCCACCACCAGACACTAATGCAACATTATTCTTATTAAATGTTTTTGAATAAACTACATTATAGCCGTCAACTTTTGCCAATTTATTGGGAGCCGACGCAACTACGCCTTCAACCATTTCATCTACGATGTTTTCTACTTTATTAATTAATTTTTTCATAATTTTCCTTTGTATTTTATTATATCTTATTGTTGTTGTAGATGGTATTGTAAGTTAAGTGCTCAAGTGTATGTGGTGCTGCTGTTCTTGCCAGTCCCGTTTACATCAATGTACATTCATAAATTCAATGCCGTCAACACACAAAAATTGTCTACATATAAATCGGCATACCCTCTACATAATGCTCAATAGTTACTAGCATTTAAATCTACGACAAGAGTATGATCAATATATGTAACATCTCTAGTTAGTGCTAATGGTTGATTATCAAAATTCGCGGGAGCAACTAATTCTGGGTGATTGCTAGTAGCGTCAATGCTAAATATGATTGAAGTTGTGGAGGGATTTACATCCCGACCTTGTTTCATTTGACACATAATGAGACTAATATAATTTTCCATATCAAAAATGAGCCCGGAGGAGCCAGTATATGACTTACTAAAAACATCGTATTTTTCGCTGTGATCAACATTTTTATCTAGGGTAAGTAAACCAGAATCTTTCATCAAAAGCGCCATTTGGTTAGTGGCATCTACGTATGTCGCGCCACAACCAGTGGCTAATGTAATTGTTGACACTAATACAGATATTACTCCACCCAACCCTAAAATGAATTTATTTTTTACTTTCATCATTGGTTTCCTTATCGTCTTGTTGTTTTAATTGTGCTTCGTTAGCGATTAAATCAGTATCTAATGGTGCAGTCGCATCATCGGCAGCATTGTCGGCGGTGAACATCGTCACGGATTGTACTTTCTCGCCTTCATCTACATTCATTAATTTAACACCTTGGGTACTTCGTCCAATTTGACTAACAGTAGACAATGAGAATCTAATAACCTTACCGGTGGAAGTAATCATTAAAGCATCTTCATCTCCTTTAACTGCACCAACGTAAACTAATTTCCCAGTCTTTGGTGTTACTTTAAGTGTTCTTACACCCTTAGCGTTACGTTTTGTTAAACGATATTCTTCGACTGGGGTTAGTTTACCGACACCTTTAGCACCAATTGAGAAAATTAAGTTACCGTCAGCAGAATTAGATAATCCTACGATGGTGTCTTTTTCTTCTAAATTAATACCATGTACTCCGGCCGCAGTTCTTCCCATTGATCTAACTTGGTTTTCGTTAAAACGTACCATATTACCATTAGAAGCACCAATGTAAATTTCCTGTTCTGCCCGAATTTTAATAACCTTATATAGTTTATCGCCTTCTTTTAAAGTAATCGCAATCTTACCAGACTTATTAATTCTTTCAAATTCCATTAATTCAGTTTTTTTGCTAATACCTTTAATTGTACTAAAGAACAATCAAGAATTTTGGTAATCATCAATTGGTAAAATACTTAAAACTTTCTCACCCTTTTCTACATTAATGATATTAATGGCCGGGGTTCCTTTAGCTTGACGGCTACCTAAAGGTATTTGGTGTCCACGAATACGATATACTTTACCAGCATCAGTAAAGAATAATAAATCGGTATGCGTGGATGCAGCAATAATTTTTTCTACATCGTCATCTTCGTATGTTTGTAAACCAATAACACCAACACCACCACGTTTTTGCACGCGGTATGTGTCTACGGGCATTCTTTTTAAATATCCACGAGAGGACATGGTTACAATGATGTCTTCGACCGGAATTAAATCTTCATCATCAATATCCGCAGTAGCTGCAGTATTAATTTCTGTTCGACGATCGTCACCAAATTTTTTAACTAGGATATCTAATTCTTGTTCAATAATCGCAATTTTGTGATCATAACTTTCAAGAATTGTTTTTAATTTAATAATTTTGTCTTTTAATTCAACAAGTTCTTCTTCAATTTTGTGTCTTTCTAATCCGCTTAAAGATTTTAGACGCATTTCCAAAATTGCTTTAGCCTGAATGTCGGTTAATTTAAAAGTTTTAATTAATTGAGCGATTGCCGCGTCATTATCGGCAGCTTCACGAATAATTTTTATAACTTTATCAATATTGCCAGTCGCAATGTGTAAACCTTCTAAGATATGTTCACGGTCTTTACATTTCTTTAATTCAAAAATAGTTCTTCGTGTCAATACATTAATTTGGTGTTCAATGTATAACTGAATTGCTTCTTTTATATTAAGAACCTTTGGTTCCCCATTAACTAGTGCCAACATGTTAACACTAAAGTTTGTTTGTAATTGAGTGGCTTTAAATAATTGGTTCATTAAAACTTCGGGAATAATATCTCGTTTAGTTTCCACCATGAATCTTAAGCCATCTCTAGTTGGTCCACCACCAATATCGGAAATACCATCAATCGCCCCGCTAGAAACTAAATCAGTAATTTTTTCTTCTAGCGCTTCAGAAGTAACCATGTAAGGTATTTCACTAATAATAATTGTTGATTTACCATTGTCGTGTGTCTTGTAAGTATATTTTGCTCTTAAAGTTACTGATCCGCGCCCAGTGTTAAAATAATCATCAATCCCACGAGAACCGATAATTTCAGCTCCGGTCGGAAAGTCTGGCCCACGCAATACGGTTTTAATATCCTCGATAGATGCTTCGGGGTTATGCG
>JAISKE010000049.1 GCA_031261045.1 Mycoplasmataceae bacterium
ATGAGATGGCATTACAGGCGACACTTCTGCACCAGCTAATGCTTATGGGGTGGCAACATTTACTTTAGTAAATATGGAGCCAACAGATGTTAAATTAGCTATTGGCGCCGAGAACAATAAACAAGTTCTAGCACACCCGGTCGAAGTTGATTTTAAGAAAACATCTTCAGTGATTGATAGCTTTCAAGTTAATTCTGATGTGGAACCATTTGTTATTACTGTACATGCAACTCCGGGGACCGAAATCAATGCGGACAACCATGTAAAACTTTTAATACCTGATAGCCAAAATTGAGATAATATCAACGGCATTCATGAGACGGTGCTTGATAACAACAACAATGCAATTTTCACGTTACAAAGTACATTGGTCGGTGCCGATGCTCTTAAAACATTAAATTTAACTGCTGAGATCAACGAAGCTACCTCAGCTGATACACTCAATGTTACATTTAAGGGAGACAATCTCCAAATATTTGCTAGTGCAAATGACATTTATACTTTTACGCAAAATGGTTCAAATGCTACTGACCCCCATACAGATTATAAAAATGGGGTTAATCCTGCGACTGGCTTAGCATGGACACAAAGTCAAATTATTGCTGATCTTACCAATAATTATCTTGATAGTTATACCTTCTTCCTGCTGACAGTAAACCGTATGACCAAAGACTATCAAACTTTCATTGATAGTATACCAATATTGGGAACAAGTTATCAGTTTGAAGGAATAATTAGTAGTAATCGACACAATGCCAGTTTGACTTGATATTGAACAATATTAGGCGTTAAGATTGGGTTTTCCATTATCTTACATGCCTACCAAGACATTAACACTCATTTCTATACCACGGTTGGTGACATCATGGGCGATTTACCACCAGATATTCCTGATCCGTTGCCACCAGTTGATTTAGGGTCGTCTGATCCTTTAAAGAAATTAGGCCAAGATGCGAATGGTAAAAAATTTACCTTTGATACTAGCGACACCGATAAAGGGCGACACGAGACTACCCTTGGTTTTTGACCGTTAACTACTTTCCCAGACGAATAAATAACATCTCACATATATTTACACAAAATACTGATTATTAATATATTATTAATAGAAGATTAAAGATGGAGGTTGCATGACTGGTTTCTTAGTGCTAGAAAACGGAATGGTTTTTTCTGGGGAATGAATTGGTTATCATCGTGAATCTATCTTTGAAGTTGTATTTAATACTTCCATGTCCGGTTACATGGAAACTCTAACCGATCCATCTTATGTGGGCCAAGGCATCGTCTTCACTTATCCTTTAATTGGAAATTACGGCACAGTAAGAGAAGACACGGAATCATCTAAAGTATGAGTTGGCGGTATCATTGTCCAGGAGCTGGCCAACTTTTCTTCAAACTTTCGTAAACAAGACAACTTAAATGATTTTTTAATTCAACACAAAGTTCCTGGATTGCAAGGCGTGAACACTAGACAACTAACAAAAGTATTAAGGGATGCGGGCGTGATGCGTGGTAAGATTTGTGATAAAGCTACCAACGTTACTAAAATTGTAAAAGAAATTAAAACCTATAAGCCAGCTGACCCAGTTTCGCTAGTTACTTCTAAGAAAATAATGACTAAAGGGAATGGGAAAATTAAAATTGCTTTAATGGATTTTGGAGTTAAAGGGAATATTGTTAAATCTTTACTTGCTAATGATTTAAATGTGACTTTCTTCCCTTCAACCGCCTCTCTTGAAGACATTATGAAAATTAAACCAGATGGGATTGTTTTATCTAACGGCCCCGGTGATCCGCAAGACAATAAGATTGCCATTCAAACAATTAAAAAACTTTATCAGACTAACATTCCAATTTTAGGAATTTGTTTAGGACACCAATTACTAGCTTTAGCTACAGGGGCAAACACTAAGAAATTAAAATACGGTCATCGTGGGCCAAATCACCCAACAAAATATTTAAAAAATAGTCGAGTTTACATCACTAGCCAAAATCACGGCTATTACATTGACGAAAAAACTATTGACCCTAAAATTGCCAAAGTTACTTACCGTAATGTAAATGACAACACTATTGAAGGGTTAAAGTATCTTAACAAAAAAATAGTTACCGTTCAATTCCACCCCGAAGCTTGTGCTGGTCCACAGGATACCGCTTACATTTTTAAGGATTTTATTAAAACGATCGTGGAGGTTAAACGTGCCTAAGAACCTCAAGATAAAAAAGGTATTAATGATTGGCTCTGGCCCAATTGTCATTGGCCAAGCTGCCGAATTTGATTATGCCGGAACCCAAGCTTGTAGCGAATTAAAAAAAGAAGGCATCGAAGTAGTTTTAGTTAACTCTAACCCGGCAACCATCATGACTGACAAACATATGGCAGATCGAATTTATATCGAACCGCTAACTGTAAACTCTTTACAGAAGATTATTGATATTGAAAAACCAGATAGCATTTTACCAAACCTTGGTGGACAAACCGGCTTAAACCTTGCAATGGAACTATTTGAATCAGGTTTCTTAACCAAACGGGGGATTACCTTATTAGGCACTTCGGCCGAAGGGATTAAGAAAGCGGAAGACCGTCAAGCATTTAAAGATACGATGGAAAAGATTGGGGAACCATGTATTCCATCTAAAGTCGTTAATGATGTAGAAGATGCTGTGCATTTCGCTAAGACAATTAAATACCCCGTCATTGTTAGACCAGCTTACACCCTTGGTGGTACTGGCGGTGGAATTGCCGAAGATGAAGCAGAACTAAGAGAGATTTGTGAGCAAGGATTAAAATTATCTCGAGTTCATCAAGTATTAATTGAGCGTTGTGTTTCGGGATGGAAAGAAATTGAGTTCGAAGTTATTCGTGATAAAGTCGGTAATGTCATTACCGTCTGTAACATGGAGAACATTGACCCAGTTGGGGTGCATACCGGAGATAGTATTGTTGTGGCACCATGTCAAACACTAGCCGATAAAGAATTGCAAATGTTAAGAACCGCAGCTTTAAAAATTATTACCGAACTTAACATCGAAGGTGGATGTAACGTTCAATACGCTTTAAATCCAGTTTCATTTGAATATGCGGTCATCGAAGTTAACCCAAGGGTTAGTCGTTCATCAGCCTTAGCTTCTAAAGCCACGGGGTATCCGATTGCTAGAGTTGCAGCCAGAATTGCGATTGGTTATACTTTAGATGAAATTATAAATACCGTGACTAACAAAACGTTTGCTTCCTTTGAACCGGTGTTAGACTATGTCGTGGTCAAAATACCGAAATGACCATTTGCGAAATTTATTACCGCTTCAAGAACTTTAGGCACCCAAATGAAAGCCACCGGAGAAGTCATGGCGATTGCTTCTTCTTTA